>CADCTO010000030.1 GCA_902805585.1 uncultured Armatimonadota bacterium
AGACCGTCTCCTCCACGAGAACGGCTTGGTCACCCTCATAGTCAAAGTGACGCACCTTGATCTAAGCGCGTAGCCACGTCGTCACACGAATGGATCGCTGATGGCGATTGCGCACCGGCCCGAGGGGATTAATGTAGCCGTCCTCGTCCGTTTCCACGTATTCCGGGTGGTAGACCGACAGCACGCCTTCAAGGTCCTTGGCCGCGAAGGCTTTTTCCTCGTGCCGCAGTTGCGACTCGAACTTTCTCCAGACAGCCTCCCGGCTGACGCCAACCCGTTCCGCCGATCTACCATTCGTGTTGTCCACAGCACTCCCTGTTCGGCTATTGTCCCTGCACTCCGTGATTCGTCTCTACTTCATTCGCGGCGCGATTACGTCAGGATCGCCTTGACGACTTGCCCGTGGACATCCGTCAGGCGGAAGTCGCGGCCCTGGTAGTGGTAGGTCAGGCGCTCGTGGTCGATGCCGAGCAGGTGCAGGATGGTGGCCTGGAGGTCGTGGACGTGGACCGGGTTCTCGACGACGTTGAAGCCCAGTTCGTCGGTCTGGCCGTAGGTCAGGCCGGGCTTGACGCCGCCGCCCGCCATCCACATCGTGAACGCCTGGGGGTGGTGGTCCCGGCCCTGGCTGCGGCCCAGCGAGGGGTTCGTCTCGACCATCGGCGTGCGGCCGAACTCGCCGCCCCAGACGACCAGCGTGTCGTCGAGCAGGCCGCGCTGTTTCAGATCCTTGACCAGGGCGGCGGACGCCTTGTCGGTCGCGGCGCAGTTGCTTTTCAGGTTCCCGGCAACGTCGGAATGGGCGTCCCAGCCCTCGTGGTACAGGTTGACGAAGCGCACGCCCCGCTCGATCATGCGCCGGGCGAGCAGGCACGCCCGCGCGAACGAAGGCTTGTCGGGGTCGGCCCCGTACATCTCCAGCGTCTCCTTCGACTCCGAGCGCAGGTCCATCAGCTCCGGGGCCGAGGTCTGGAGGCGGTACGCCATCTCATACGCGGCGATCCGCGCGGCGATCTCCGGGTCGCCGTCGCGCGCCTGGGCGCCCCGGTTCAGGCCCGCGATCAGGTCGAGCGAGTCGCGCTGGAGTTTGGCGTCCACCCCCGCCGGGCTGGTGACGTCCAGGATCGGGTCGCCCTGGTTGCGCAAACGCACGCCCGCATGCACCGTCGGCAGGAAACCGCTGGACCAGTTCGCCGCGCCGCCGCTGATGCCGGCTCCGGTGGACATGACCACGAACGCGGGCAGCTCGTTCTTCTCCGCGCCCAGGCCGTACGTCACCCACGACCCCAGGCTCGGCCGGCCCGGCTGCCCGAACCCGGTGTTCAGAAAGATCTGCGCCGGCGCGTGGTTGAACTGGTCCGTCTTGACGGACCGGATCAGGCAGATGTCATCGACGACCTGCGCAAGGTGCGGCAGTATCTCCGACACCTCCGCGCCGGACTGGCCGTGTTTGGCGAACTTGTAGCGCGGCCCCAGCACGGCGGCGTCGGCCCGGATGAAGGCGTACCGCTGCCCCTTGGTGATCGACGGCGGGATGGGCTTCCCTTCGTACTTGAGCAAGTCCGGCTTGTAGTCGAACAGGTCGAGCTGGCTCGGTGCGCCCGCCATGAAGAGGTGGATGACCCGCTTCGCTTTCGGCGCGAAGTGCGGCTTTTTGGCTGCGAGCAGGTTCGGCCCGAGCGCGGGCGCCGCCGCCAATGAAGAGCGCGCCGCGAAGGCGTCCGTGAGCAGGGTCGCCAGGGCGATCTTGCCGACGCCCACGCCGCACTCCCGGAAGAAGTGCCGCCGCGTCACCCCCAGAGGATGCTCCCACGCCTTTTTGGTCCGCCGCTCGCATTCATGTGCCATGTTCGGGATGCCTTTGTTCCGCCGCCGCGCCCGTCGTTGTTCTTACTCTACCGCTTCACGATGGCTTCGTCCACATTCAGCAGCGAACGGGCCAGCGTGGTCCAGGCGGCGCGCTCGATGGGGTCACCCCCGCCTCCCTGCCCCGCCAGCGCCGCTGCGTCCAGTTCCTTTTTCTCCAACCGCGCGCGTTGCGCGGCGTAGAAGGCGGTCAGGGCCGTATGCTCCTCCTTCGTCGGCGGGCGCGTCAGGCAGCGCCGGAAGAGGTAGGTTGCCTTCGCGTCCGTCGTGCCGGGGCGCGCCGCCACGAGCTTCCCGAGCGCCTGCGCGGCCTCCACGAAAACCGTGTCGTTCAGCAGGGTGAGCGCCTGGAGCGGCGTGTTGGACACCTCGCGCCGTGGGCAGGTCGCCTCGCCGCTGGGGGCGTCGAACGTGCTCGCCATCGCGTAGGCCGCCGTGCGCTTGGCGAACGTGTAGAGCCCCCGCCGGTAGCGGTCCTCGCCTTCGCTGACGTTCCAGGCGAGCGGCCCGTAGGTCCCCTCGGTGGTGACGCCCGGCGGCTGCGGCGGGAAGACGCTGGGCCCGCCCTGCTTGCGGCTGAGCAGCCCGCTCGCCGCGAGCGCGGCGTCCCGGATCAGCTCGGCCTCCAGCCGGGCGCGCGGGCCGCGCGCCAGGAACCGGTTTTCGGGGTCTTTTGCCCGCTTCTCGGGCGACGCCCGACTCGCCTGGCGGTAGGTCGCGCTGGTGACGATCAGCCGGTGCAGCTTCTTCAAAGACCATCCCTGCCGTCGGAACTCGACGGCGAGCCAGTCCAGCAGCTCGGGGTGCGTGGGCGGCTCCCCCTGGTAGCCGAAGTCCTCGGTCGTGCGGACGATCCCGCGCCCGAAGAAGGCAGCCCAGTGGCGGTTCACCGTCACGCGCGCCGTGAGCGGGTTGCCCGGCGCCACCAGCCACTTTGCGAAGGTCAGCCGGTCCGGCTTCGCGCCTTTCGGCAGCGGGTTCAGTACCGACAGGACGCCGGGCATGACCCGCTCCTTCGGCTGCAAAAACTCGCCCCGGTGGCGCAGGTACGT
>CADCTO010000031.1 GCA_902805585.1 uncultured Armatimonadota bacterium
ACGATCAGGTCCAGCGTCTTCAGCTTTTCGCCGTCTTTGTAGGCGTCGAGGGTGTCGGACACCTCCACGTCGAACCCGTGGCTCGAAAGCGTCTCGTGGAAGATCCGCGCGACCTGCTCCGGCTCGTGTCCGTCCCAGCCGCCCCAAACAATCAGGGCCTTCTTATCCGCCGCCATGAAGTCTCGTTCTCCTTCGGTGCGGCCGCCTCATCCGGCGCCCGTGGGTTCCGATTCGACGGCGCAAGCGGGATGTCCTGCCACCGGCGGCCTTCTCCTTCCGCCGCGGCGGAAGGAGAAGGTCACGCGAATGCCGAACGGGCAGGCATATGAAGCCCCTGCTGGGCGGTCTTTTCTCCCCGCGCGGCCGCATCGACCGGAACCGGTATGGCGTGCTCGGGGCAGTCCTGGTGCTGGTCAAGTACAACCTCGACCGGTGGATCGCCGTGACGCACGGCCGCGTCTGGACGCCCCTCAGCTACTGGATACCGAACGAGCGGTTCTCGGTGCTGACCCTGCCGCGGGCGGAGTGGCCTTTTTACGGGGCGCTGGCCCTGATCGCGCTGCCGTTCATCTGGGTCGGCCTGGCGCTGACGGTACGGCGGCTGCGCGACGCGGGGCTGCCGCTCTGGCTGATCGTTCTGTTCTTCCCGCCGGTCGTCAACGTGCTGTTCTTCCTGGTGCTGAGTGTGCTGCCCTCACGCGCCGCGGACGGCGGCGAGGCGGAAGCGGAAGAGGCGTCAAAAACGGGCGACGATGCGCCGCTGGGCTCGGCCGGCGCCCCGCTGCCTTCACTGGAGGCCGATCCCGGGGGCACGGGACGCCGGTCCTCGTTCCTGGCCGCCCTGATGCCGGACAGCACGTTCGGCAGCGCCCTTCTGTCGGTGGCGCTGACGCTTTTGCTCTGCCTGTTCCCCACCCTGCTGGGCGTGTCCGTGCTCCAGAACTACGGCTGGGGCCTGTTCATCGGCGTGCCGTTCGTGCTCGGACTGGTTTCCGCCGTGCTGCACGGGAGCCGGACGCGGCGCACGTTCGGCCAGTGCGTGGGCGTCGCGATGGCGGCGATGGGGCTGGGCTGCGTCGTCCTGCTCGCGGTGGCCGTCGAAGGCGTGATCTGTCTGATGATGGCCGCCCCCGTGGTCATCACGCTCGGCCTGATCGGCGCCGGCCTGGGGTACCTGATCCAGGACCGGTTCCACCCGCCGGACCGTGGCGGCAGCACGGCGTCGCGGCTGTACGTGTCGCTGTTCGTGGCCCTGCCGCTGTTTTTGAGCCTGGAGGCACTGTCGCCGCACGCGCCGCACCTGCTGGCCGTCCGGACGGGCGTTGTCGTCGACGCCCCGCCCGAGCGCGTGTGGCCGCACGTGATCGCCTTTTCCGAGCTGCCCGCGCCGCGGGACTGGGTGTTCCGGACCGGCATCGCGTACCCGCAGCGGGCGCGCATCGACGGGCGCGGCGTGGGCGCCGTCCGCCACTGCGTCTTCTCGACCGGCCCGTTCGTGGAGCCGATCACGGTCTGGGACACGAACCGCCGCCTCGCCTTCAACGTCGTCGCCCAGCCCCCGGCGATGCGCGAGTTGTCGCCGTACGGGGCCATCCACCCGCCGCATCTGGACAACTTTTTGCGCAGCGAGCGCGGGCAGTTCCTGCTGACGCCGCTTCCGGGCGGGCGCACCCGTCTGGAAGGGACGACCTGGTACCGGCACCGCATCTGGCCGGAACGGTACTGGCGACTGTGGTCCGACGCCATCATCCACCGCATCCACCGCCGCGTCCTCGATCATGTCCGGACGTTGTCGGAGGAGTGACCGTGGCCCCGCCCGACGACTGGCCCCCGCAGCTCCCCGCCGCCTTCTACGACGGGCTTGGCCAGCTCAACCGCGGCGACTACTACGCCTGCCACGAGACGCTGGAAGCGCTGTGGATTCCGGAGAAGCGGGGCGTGCGGGAACTCTACCAGGGCGTGCTCCAGATCGCGGTCGGCTGCTTCCACCTGACCGTGCGCGCCAACCGGCGCGGGGCGATCAGCAAGCTGGACGCCGGTGCGCGCCGCCTGGAGCGCGCGCTTTCCTCCCAGGACGTCGCGCAACGGTATGGCGTGGACTGGGCGGGGCTGATCGCCGCGGCGGACCGCCTCCACGCGCACCTGCGCGACCTGGCCCCGGACCGGCTGGGTGATTTCGACCGCGCCCTGCTGCCCGTGGCGGCCTGCCCCCTCCGCCCCCCATTGTTGGGGGCGGAGGGGGCTCTTTTTCCGGACACGTAGACATAGGTTACAATAACGTCTATGCAAGACCAAACGCCGCGGTTCCGGTCGGGGCGCCGCCGGCTCCGGAACGCGAACCTGCTTTCCCTCATGCTTCTCGCCACGCTCGCAGGGCCCGCCGCGCCGCCCGCCGGGGCGCAGAACACGGCCTGGGTGGCGCGCTATAACGGAACCGCGAACGGCCCCGATTCGGCCTACGGGGTCGCCGTGGACGCCGTGGGTTACGTCTACGTCACCGGCGGCACCGGCGAGGGCAACAGCCGCGACTTTGCCACGGTCAAGTACGACCCCAACGGCAACGAGATCTGGGTGCGCCGCTATAACGGGCCGGGGAACAGCTCGGATGAGGCGTACGCCGTCGCCGTGGACGGGGCCGGCAACGTGTTCGTCACCGGCGAATCGGTGTCCGGGACGCTCGAGGACTTTGCCACGCTCAAGTACGACGCGAACGGCCTGCTGCTCTGGGCGCGCCGCTACAACGGGCCCGGGAACGACTACGACTCGCCCGTCGCCCTGGCCGTGGACGCGGCCGGCAGCGTGTACGTGACCGGAAGCTCCGGATCCGCCGCCGGGCACCCCGATTACGCCACCCTCAAGTATGACGCAACGGGCAACCAGAGCTGGGTCCGCCGCTACGACGGACCGGCGGGCGGGTTCGATTTCGCGAGCGCCCTGGCCGTGGACCCGGCGGGCAACGTTGTGGTCACCGGCTCGTCCGAGGGGGACACGACCGCCGAGGACTACGCCACGGTCCGCTACGACGCAGCGGGCAACCAGACCTGGGCGCGCCGCTATAACGGACCCGCGAGTGGCCTGGACGCGGCCCATGCCGTGGCCGTGGACGCGGCCGGCAGCGTGTTCGTCACCGGCGAATCGGCCGAGAACGAGTTCAAGGCCGATATGACCACGCTCAAGTACAACGCGGCGGGCACGCTCCAGTGGGCGCAGCGCTACAATCGCACCACGCAGAGCACCGCGACCGGGGCGGGTGTGGCCGTGGACCCGATGGGCAGCGTCTACGTGGCCGGGACCACGACGGGGCCGGGCACGGGTGACGACATCACCACGCTCAAATACGCCAGCGGGAACGGGGCGCTCCTGTGGGCCCGGTTCTTCAACGGCCCCGGCAACGACAACGACACGGCGAGCGCGCTGGCCGTGGACGCGGGCGGCAGCGTCGCCGTGGCCGGCACGCTGTTCTCCTTCACGAGCGGCTTCGATTACGGAAGCGTCCGGTACGCCGGGGACGGCACGCCGCTGCACACCGCGAACGTCTACAACGGCCCGGCGAACGCCGAGGAGTTCGCCGCCGCGGTCGCCGTGGACGCGGGCGGCAGCCTGTATGTCGCCGGCGACAGCCTGGGCGCCGGCACGAGCACCGACTACGCGACCGTCAAATACGCGTATTTCTCATACTCCCCCTCCGACGTGGCCGTCTCCCCCGCCGACAACACGACGCGCTTCGCGTGGAAACAGCACGAGGGGGCTTCGTCCTGGACCGTGTTTCCAAACGGCGGCGTGGTGTCGAGCAACCTCTTTGGGCCGTTCAGCGGCTGGAGCGTCCGCGCCGTCGGCGCCGGCTACGACGGGAGAAGCCGCATCCTGTGGACCCATTTCGACGGGCGCGCCGCGATATGGCGGGTCAGCGCGCAGAACGCCCTGGAGGGCTCCGACGTCTTCGGCCCCTATCCCGGCTGGACCGCCGTGGACGTGGCCGTGGACCCGGAGAGCAAGGCGCGCGTGCTGTGGCGCCACGCGGACGGCCAGGCGGCGACGTGGACGGTGGGGGCCGGCGGCGTCCTCGAAAGCTCCGGCGTCTTCGGTCCGTACGCGGGCTGGACGGCACGCGCGCTTTCGGTCGGCGGCGACAACCGGGGCCGCGTGCTGTGGACGAGCGAAACCGGCCAGGTCTCGCTCTGGACCGTCTCCGCCGCGCAGGCCCTGGAAGGCGCCACCCTTTACGGCCCCTACCCCGGCTGGAGCGCCGCGGATCTCGTCACCGGCCCAGATAACCGGACACGCCTGCTGTGGCGGCACATCGACGGATACACCGGGGTGTGGCGCGTTTCCCTCACCGGCGCCATCGAAAGCGCCCAGAGCTACGGCCCCTACGCGGGCTGGTCGGCCCGCGCGCTCGCGCTGGACAACGACGGCAAGGTCCGCCTTCTTTGGAGCCATCTGAATGGTCAGGCCGCGCTGTGGTCCTTACGCCCCGACCTTTCGCTGGAGGCTTCCTACCTGTACGGCCCGTTCTGACCTATCCCCCCTGCCCCCTTCCCTGCCGAGCCGCTCCGCGGAGGGAAGGGGGAGCCGGCGGCGCAGCCAAGGCGAGTGACACCGGGGCTCCTCTCTGCCCCGCCCGGCTGCGCGTCTCCCCCGCTCCCCGCGCGCAGCACCGTGCGTTCACGGATATCGGCTCCCCCTTCCCTCCACGAAGCGGCTCGGCAGGGAAGGGGGCAGGGGGGATAGGTCAGGAAGCGGGCACAAACCAGTCGAGCGACTCCTGCGCGATATCTTCGGGGACTGTGTGCGGGCCGTCGAACTCGTGGTAGCGCACGTCGTAGCCGGCGCGCTTGAGCTCTGGCACCAGTCGGCGGCTGCACCGGTCGATCGGAAGCACGCGGTCTTTCGTGCCGTGCGAGATGTAAATCCTGGGCGTGCCTTCCTGGCGCGTGGGCGCCATGAAGCCCGGCGAGAAGGCGATCACGTGCGTGAACAGGCCACCGTTCGTGATGCCCAGTGACAGTGCATAGGATGCCCCGTCGGAAAAGCCGCCTACCGCCACGCGCGCCGGGTCCACGGCGTACCGGGTGAAGACGTGCGCCAGAGCCCGGTCGATGGCGTCCACATCGGGACCGTACGCGCCAAGGATGGCGTCCCAGGTTCGCCCCTGCGACGCCGGCGCGAGGAGGACGAGCCCCGCCGCATCGGCGTGACGCCGGAGCAGGTCGAGGCCGCCGTTCGCCTCGCCGCCCGCGCCGTGCAGTAGCACCACCAACGGGGCGGGGCGCGCCGCGTTGTATCCGGCGGGCACGTACAGCAGGGCGCCCCGCCCGGAACCCGCGTCCAGATCGCGGAGGCCCGTGGGCTCGGACTCCGAGGCGGCACGCGACGGCCGCGCCAGCAGATGCCCTTCCGTCGCGCCGGTTCCCACCGTATCCTGACCACCCGTCGTCATCGTAGTGCCTCTCGTTCTTCGTTCCGGGAGACACGCGGCCGTCGCGAGCGCCGTCAGTGTCCCGAGCCCGCATCCGAGCAGGCGTCTCCGGGTGAGGCGCGCGCTCCTGCCGCCACCGTTCCGCTCCATCCGTGCCCTCCGGTGGCCTCGTTTTACCCCGTCCGCACGCTCACACACTCCCGGGCGGCCAGCATCTTGTCAGTGGAACCGTCGCCAGTAGACCACGAGCACCGCGATGAACAGCAGCACGGGCAGGGAAGCCAGCGGGATCTCGATCCACGGCCCAGTCCCTCTGGCGAACCGGTCTATAAGCGGCAACCAGACAACGGCGAAAAATGCCACGCCTACGATAGCCATGCAAAACTCGATCTGGTCGGGTGAGTGCCGATACCGCATGACGTGCCTTCCGGTCCCGCGCCGTCCTTTCAATCCGCTTCGGCGGCAGCCGAAGCGGCGGGCGATTCGGGGGCGTTACGTTCGCGCTCCGATCCGGCGAGGACAAGCCCGAGGTCCAAACGACGCAGCGCGTCGACGGCGCATTCCCAGCGCCCGTCGGCGCACAGGCCGCTGAAGCCGGCTTCTTCATAGGCGTCGAGCGCCGCCTGCAGGCAGGCCTCCCGCACCGCTTCGGCGATCCGCCGCGCCTCGTCATCTATCTGTCCATCGGGGCTTGTCACAGCGGGTTCCATTTCAAGTACTTACCCTGGAGCGACGCCGCCGCAGCTTCCCGGACGTCGGGCCGCGCCCCCTTGACGCAGGCGCGGAGGAACTTCGCCACCTCCTCCCCTTCCCATCCGGCCGCGGCGGCGGCGATCCAGAATCGCAGCCCGTCGGAAGAATCACGGGGCGTGACGAAGCGCAGGATCTCGCGCACCGCCTCCGTAGCCGGCCGCATCCGGAGCATGGCGACGGCCCGGAACGCGCCGTCGATGAGCGTGTCGTTACCCGTCTCCATCAGGCGCAAGACCGGGGACGCGTCGTTCTCGTGTTCCCGCCCGAGGCGCACGAGGGCGTCGCCGATCGCCACATACACCATCGTGGCGTCGAATGGGTGGCTCGCCAATTCCTGGAGATACGGCAGGGCGGGCGCGTACCCGCACTCGCCCAACGCCATGACCATCTGGTACTGGGTTTCCCACGTCCGCGGGTCCTGGACCTCCTTCTGCAGCGCCTCCAGCAGGGCCGGACCGGCGGACGGGTCCTTTAACTTCCGCAGGCGCTTCGCCCCCATGCGGCGCTTGGCGGAGTGCCGGTCGTTCAGAAGTTCGAGCGGAGAACGGGTATCCATATGTCAACTCGTGCGGTCATCTCTCGGCGCTTTCCGGCGGGAGGATCAAAAATCCCAAGGCACCGTCTGTTGCGCGGCGGTACGCTGGCCGCCGCACGTCACGCGGTGGGTTCCGCAGGACGTTTGGGCGTGTAGTAGCGCTGGAGCCAGCGGCTCAGGCCGTCGAGTCCCGGGAACAGGACGCGCTCGGTGACGTTGGCCTGGTCCAGTTTGTCGCGCACCTCGCTCTTGAGCGCGGCCGGGATGACGATGCGCCGCCACAGGTCGGGCCGGTCCCGGAGCCAGCGGTCGAGCCGGACGGATGGGTCGGACATCAGGGCGAACAGCGCGAACTGGTTGACGATCCGGTCGTCCAGAGACGGGGGCTCGAAGAAGAGGACGAACGGCTCCTCGGTCAGGGCGTCGAGGTCGGCGAGCGAGCCCGCAGTCGTGTGCAGCATCTCAGCCGTGAAGACGTTCGCCCCCTCCTCGACCAGCATGTTTTGCAACGATTCCGGCAGGAACGCGTTCGTCTGTACGTAATCGACGCACCAGATCACGCCGTCGGTGTCGTAGGCGTTCAGGTCTTCCGTGGCGAAGTGGAGGGCGACGTAGGGCGAGTAGGTCCAGTCCAGCATCCGCGTCGGCAGGCTGTGGTGCTGGGCGAGCGCGAGCCAGTTCCAGGTCAGATCCTCGAAGGAGGCGTAGCGGTATGCGTAGCGGCGGAAGGTGCGCAGGAGCGGCGTCTCCAGCTTCTCGAACCCGTCGCCCAGCCGCATGAGGCTCGTCCTCAGGTCGTGCGCGGCGTCGGTCATGCCCCGGAAGGCGAAGTTGGACCGGAACCGCCCGAGGCCCTCCTGCCACGACTCCTCGTACAGTCGCTCGTTCAGCTCGTTCCAGCTTGTGACGCGGATCTCCACCTAACCCCCCTGCCCCCTTCCCTGACAAGCCCTTCGGGAGGGAAGGGGGAGCCGGCCACCTTCTCCTCGTGATGCTCCGCGCGGGAAGTGGGGAAGAGAAAGCCCCAGTAGAACTCGCGCGCCCCTCGCTTATGGCTCCCCCTTCCCTCCCGAAGGGCTTGTCAGGGAAGGGGGCAGGGGGGTTAGGTCCGGCGAGCGCGGCCGGCGAGCAGCGCAGCGGTGCTCAGCGCGAGAGCGCCCAGGATCAGGCGCTTGCGGTTCGGGTGCAGTTCGAGGTAGCGCGTGTACAGGCTCCCCCGGGCCTGCGCGCTCCAGTCGCCCCGGCTGCGGCCTTTGCCGGGCGCGGGCGCGAACAGGTTGCTGCGGCCGTCGTCGGGCTGGTCGGACTTCTGCTGCTCGAACAGGCGCCCGTTCTGGAGCATGTACCAGTCCATCAGCTTCGGGCTGATGTTTTCGAGCAGCGCCATCATCTTGCCCATGCCGCCGGCGAACAGGTCGCGGCGGGGATGCTCGGCAGCGAACAGGATCGCTTCGGCGACGACGCCGGGCTCGTAGATGGGCGGCACCAGACCCGGGCGGACGCCCGTCCGGGACGGCGCGGAGGTGTAGTACGGCGTGTTGATCGTCGCGGGCTTGATCAGCGTGACCTGTATGCCGCTCTTCTCGTGGTCCAACTCCATCCGGAGGGCTTCCGTCAGGCCTTTGATCGCGTGCTTCGACTCGACGTAGATGCCCTGCAGCGGCACGGCCCGCTCGGACAGTACCGAGCCGACGTTGATTATCGTGCCCTCGCCCTGGCGTTTCATGTGCGGGAGGGCGGCCTTGACGCCGTAGATGGTGCCGAGCAGGTTCACCTGCAGGATGCGCTCGACGTCGGCGGCGGGTATCTGCTCGATGGTGGCGTACTCGCTGACGGCGGCGTTGTTGACCCAGGTGTCGATGCGGCCAAAGTGCTCGATGGTGGCCTGGGCCAGCCGCTCGACCTGTTGCTGCTCGGCGACATCGGTCGGCACGACGAGCGTTCTGCCGCCCGACGCCTCGACCTCCTGCGCGGCCTCCCGGAGCGCTTCCTCGTTGCGGGCCGCCAGCACGACGTTCGCGCCGCGCTTCCCGGCTTCAACGGCTGTTTCGCGCCCGATCCCGGACGAAGCGCCGGTGATCACGATGGTCTGTCGGTTCAATGGCCGTTGCGCCATGGGGTTCCTTGATCTAAGGGCCCGCCGGGGACAGGCCGCGCCCGCCCCCGGAGGCCGGTCACTCGCCGATGCTCTGGCCGAGCGGCTGCCCCGCGGGGGCGTCGCCGACGGGGCTTCGTATCTCGTCGTGCTCCTCGTCATCCATCGCCGCCTGCGCCTCGGCAACCTCGGGCGGCGCGGGCGTCGTCACCGGGGGCTCCTGGTCCTCGTCCGTTTGGGTGCGCATCTGTTCACTGTCTGCCATCGATCTCTCCCTGACCCCGGCGGTAATGGAAGCGCGGCGCGTCTTCGCGGTCACATCGCGAAGACGCGCCGCGCCCCTGTCAAGCGATCCGCCGGACCGTCACATCTGTCCGTTGTTCATCTGCCCGGCGCCGGGCTGCATGCCCGGCATCCGGCGCGAGCGGTACGCCCTGGCGGGCTGCGGGATGGTCACTTCCATCGCCTCCGCGACGCGGACGATCTCGCCCGTATGCCCCTCGATCTCGGGGAGCTGCTTGGCGGCCAGCGCCTTCACGTGCGGCTCCCGGCCGCCCCGGACTTCACTCTGGAACAGGCGGATGGTGGCGACGTGGTCCCGGGCCTGCCCCGCGACGTACATCTTGTCGAACTGCGCCGGGGACATCTTGGCCATCCGGTTGTACATCGCCTTGTGTCGGGCGTCGGTGTCCTGGGGCAGCTTCACGTTGTGCTGCATGGCGGTCTGTTTGAGCTCGTTATGCCCTTTGGTGTGACCCTGGATGATGGTCTGCGCCAACGCGCGAACCCGCTCGCTCTGTGACTTCTTGAGGGCGAGCTGACCGAGCTTGATCTCGGCGATGTTGCCCTGAGCCGCCTTCATCATGAACTGGCGGTCCATGGCGTTGAGCGTGATGCTGCCCTCATGGCGCATCTGCCCGGACGCGGGCATCTGGCCCGAAGGCGTCTGGGCGGCACCGGCCTGGGCGGCCGTGGCGCTCCCCAGCACCGCGAACGCGCCCACCGCCGCGATGGCGGCGGCTGCCTGCTTGAACATATCCGTCGTTCCTTCCTAATTCGCACGAACGACCCTGGGAAGTGGGTCTGGTTTGTTGCTACCCGCAGGCCCGCCCCCTCAAACTGCCGGGGTTGCGCCGCCCCACGAAGTGCCTTTATAATGGCGAGTAGCCTTGAAGACCGGGCGCCGTGCCGCACCGACCGGAATGGCGGGCGAATCCTCCGGCGTGGGTAGAATCACAAACGTGACGACAGAAACGATGACGACGATCGCGATGCTGGACCGGGCGACGGAAGACGTCTTGTTCTCCCGGTTCGCCGAGTACTTCCGGGTGGGCGAGCAGGAGCGCCGCTGGAACCTGTGGGAAGACGTGCCGTGGGATCAGGTCAACCCCCGTGCTGACGACGCGCTCACCGAGGCGGTGCTGGCCGCGTACGTGGACGAGCTATTTCTGCCCGACCGGGCGGCCCAGATCCTCCACCGGCTGCGCTCCAGCCGGGGCCGCGCGTGGTTCATCGCGCGCTGGACGTACGAGGAGGGCAAGCACCTCCTCGCGCTGAGCGAGTGGCTGCTCCAGAGCGGCAAGCGCAGCGATGAAGAGCTGAAAGAGTTTTCCGACCGGGTGCTTTCCGAAACGACCTGGGAGCCGATCCTGGACGACCCGACCACGACGATGGTGCAGACCCTGGCGCACGAACTCGGGGAGATCGAGCGTTACCGGAAGCTCGAACAGGACGCACAGGCGCAGAACGACGGCGCCCTGGCCGCGGTCTGCCGCCGGCTCCTGTCCGATGAAGAGGCGCACCGGGCCTTTTTCCGCGAGGCGCTTCTCCTTATCCGGGAACGTGAGCCGGATCTGGTCGAGCAGGCCGTGCGGCGCGTCGCCGCCGCTCCGGAAACGGAACGGTTCGGCCCCGCGTTACGGGAAGAGTTGCGAATTTAGAACCACCGAGGCACGGAGGCACAGAGTAGAGCAGAGAGGACTCGGGGGATGTGTATCCTCGCTTTTCCTTCCTACTTCCTCTTCTTCTCTGTGTCTCCGTGCCTCGGTGGGTCAGTCGACTGGAAGGGAACGCGCATGGTTTCGGTGTGGACGGTGGGTGACGTGCACGGGCAGGTGGCGATGCTCGACGCGCTGCTGGACGCGCTGCCCCGGAAGGAGGCGGACACCACCGTCTTCCTGGGCGATTACATCGACCGCGGGCCGGACTCGTCCGCGGTGGTGCGGCGCGTGCTCCGGGAGCACGACGCCGCCCCGGAGCGCACCGTCCTGCTGTGGGGGAACCATGAGGACATGGCGGCCGAGCACTTCGGCCTTCCCAACCCTTCCGGCTTCCGCTACGACTCCTACGACTGGTTCCGTAACGGCGGGATCGAGGCGATGCAGTCGTTCGGCTCCGCCCCGCCCGAACTGTTCGCCGCGCCCTGCCCCGAGGAACTGGGGCGTCTTTTCGGGGTTCTGCGCCTGTTCTGGCGCTCCGACGACCCGGCGCTCGCGCCGTTCGTCTGGGTCCACGCGGGCGTCCCGCCCGGCCAGGAACCGGAAACGGCGCCGCCGGAGACGCTGCTGTGGATCCGCGAGGAGTTCCTGCACGCGCCCTACCAGCCCGGGCGCGTCGTCGTCCACGGCCACACCCCGTTTAAGCAGGTGCGGGCGCAGCCCGACAAGATCGGCGTCGACACGGGCGCCGCGTACGGAGGCGTGCTCACGGCACTCCAGCTCCCCGAGCGTCGCGTCTTCCAGGCCAACGCCCGGGGCAAAGTCGTGTCGCTCGACCTCGGGCCATAGCGCGGGCGGAGGCGCCCTTCCGGAGGCGTCGGCCTCAGCGCGTCTTCACGAGCGCGAACGCGCTCTCGACCGGCTTGCCGTCCCAATCCGCGGGCACCGGGACCCCCAGGTACCAGAGGGCGGTGGCCGCCGTGTCGTAGGTCGTGACCGGCGCCGTGATAGAGAAGTTCGGCTTCACCGCGGCCCCCCAGACGATCCAGGGGATGGTCATGTCCTCGGGCGAGTTCGTGCCGTGGGTTTTGGCGTGGCCGCCGTGGTCGGCGCTCAGGATCACGATGCTGTTCCTGGCGATGCCCGCCTTTTCCAGCGACTTCATCACGACGCCGAGCGCGTCGTCCTCGTCGGCGAACGCCTGCTTCTGCTCGGGCGAGCCCCAGCCGCTCGCGTGCCCGGCCCCGTCGGAATCGGCGAAGTGGATGAAGCACAGGTTGGGCTTGTTCGCCTCGATGTACTTCGCCGCCGCGGCGGCGACCGTCTTCGCCTTGTAGGCGGGGATGTCGAAGGCGTCGAGCGTGCCGTCCACGTTGAGGTGGCGGAACTTCGCCTTGCCCGCGAACGCCGCCGTCTTTAGCCCCTCTTTTTTGGCCAGGGCGAAGACCGTCGGGACCTTGACCAGGCCGCGCGCCGGGACCCAGTCGTTCCACGAGATGCCGTGCCGGGCGGGCGACACGCCCGTCAGCATGGACGTGTGCGAGACGAGCGTGACGCTGGGGAAGATGGTCTGCGCGTTCCAGGTGGCGGCGCCCTG
>CADCTO010000032.1 GCA_902805585.1 uncultured Armatimonadota bacterium
GCCACGGCGAGCGCGGACGGCCCGCCCGCGCCGGTCCACGCCGCGCCGTTCCTGCTGTCCGTGCCGCTCGATGTGCTGGCGGTCATGTACCGCCAGTTCGCGACGCTGATGGACGCCGGGGTGCCGATCGCCCAGGCGATGACGGCGCTGACGCAGCAGACGAGCCATCCGCAACTGAAGTCGATCCTGGCCGCGTGCGCCGAGGCCGTGCATCAGGGGCACCCGCTGTCGAGCGTGCTGGAGCGCCACCCGCACACGTTCACGTCCATCCAGGTCGAACTCATCCGGGCGGGCGAGACGAGCGGCATGCTCCCCCTCATGGCGAACCGCATCGCGGACTATCTGGAAAAGGAGCTGGACATACGGCGCAAACTCAAGCGCGAAACGCTGTACCCGAAGATCGTGCTGTTCGTCGCCGGGCTGGTCATCCTGCTGCTGGGCTTCCTGTCCTCGGGCGCGCGCGGGCTGTTCGGGCAGCTCACGTTCGGGGCCATCGCGGGCGGCACCGTTCTTGCACTCTGGTGGCTGGGGCGGTTCCTGAACCAGTTCCCCGCCTTCGGCGCCGCGTGGGACCATCTGAAACTTCTGGTGCCCGGGCCGGGCGGCGTTACCCGGCGCTACTCGACGGCGCGGTTCACGCGGGCGCTGGGCGCTCTGTACGGCGGGGGCGTTCTGCTGCCCCGGGCGGTCGAGTCCGCCGCGCGGGCGTGCGGCAACCGGGCCATTGGGGAACGCCTTCTGGCGGCGGCGCCCGCGCTCAATAACGGCGAGGGGATTTCGGGCGTGCTGGCGCGCTCCGGCCTGCTGTCGCCGATCGCGGTGCAGATGGCGCGCACGGGCGAGCAGACCGGCAACCTGGACGCCATGATGGACAAGGTGGCCGACTACCTGGAGTCCGAGGCCGACGTCAAGTCTCACCAACTCGCCGTCTGGGCCGGTGTGGCCGCGCTCGGGGTCGCCGCGATTGTGGTGCTGCTGATCGCGCTCCAGTTTTACGGCGGCCACATCAGCAGTCTGGTGAACGAAACCGGGGAGTGACCGTGACCTGGCCCTTGCCGGAGGTCACTCCCGGCGGGGGCTCCCGTTGATCCAAAGTACGATGCCTCGCAGTTACTACGACATCCTGGGCGTGCCCCGCACGGCATCGCTGGACGAGATCAAGAAGCGTTACCGCGAGCTTGCCCGGCAGTACCACCCGGACGTCAACCGCGACAAGCCCGCCGCGGGCAAGATGTTCTCCGAGATCACGACGGCCTACAAGGCGCTGTCTAACCCCGAGGAGCGCGCCGCCTACGACGCCGACATGGCCCTGCGCGAAAGCCGCGCGCGGATGGCGGCGTCCCGGGCGGCGAACGCGACGCCCCCCAGCGCTTCCGCCTCGGGGCCGCGCCCCCAGCGCCACGCGCCTTCGTCGTCGGCGCCGCGCGGCGCACCGGGCGGCACCCCGCCGCGCGGCCCCGGCCTGCCCCCGAACGCGGATACCGCCCGCCTGCTGGCCGAGGCGCAGGCGGCGTTCGTGCGGGGCAAGTTCGTCGAAGCGCGCGCGCTTTGCGAGCAGGTGCTGCGGCGCGACCGGCGTTCCGCCCTGGCCTACGAGGTGCTCGGCGACGTGTACCGCATGCAGAACCGCGCCGACGACGCCATCAACATGTACACGATGTCGCTCCAGTTCAACCCGCGCAACACGACGGTGATGCAGCGGCTGGAGCGGATGTCGCGCGCAAGCACTCCCGCGCAGAAGGTGTTCTTCGATAACCGCTACCCCGGGACGGGCGCGGCGAGCGGAGGCCCCGCGGGTTCCCGCTCCGAGGCGGCCACGCCCGACAAGCGGCCACTGGGCCTGCTCATCGCCGGCGTGCTCGGCTACGGGCTGACCTTCCTGCTCCTGCTCTATGTCGCCCTCATCGACAAGGGCCGCCCTCTGCGCGACGCCCCGACGTTCCTGGCGCCCATCTCTTCGTGGAGTTGGACCCTGATCACGGTCATGGGGCTGGCGGGCCTGGTGCTCGGCTTCACGATGGCCGCGACCATGGCGATCCGCCGGATGGACGACGAACTGGTGCTGCCGGGCGCCCGGTCGAGCGGCGGCTTCTTGCCGCTCGGCCTGATCCTGATCGTGGTGTCGATCCTGTCGTTCTACGCGGCGGCCCTGCTCTACGCCATCATCGGCTTTCTCCAGGAGTCGCTGACGCCCTCGATGCTGCGCGTCTTCGGCGCGGTCGTCATCGTCGTCCTCCTCCTCACCGTCATCTACACCCCCGGCCCGACGCAGGTGTTCCTGTTCGGCGGCAACGTCGTCTTCCTCGCGTTCCTCATCGGCTGGGTGCTCGGCGACTTCTTCCGGCCTGACAACTTCTGAAGCCGCCCTCACCCCGGCCCCTCTCCCGGCGCTGCGGGAGAGGGGTGCCTGTCGCCGTCTCGTCTGACGGTCGGCCGTAGGGGCGCCGCTTACCGCGCCTTTTCTTCCTCCCTTCTCCCGCAGCGCCGGGAGAGGGGCCGGGGGTGAGGACCCGCCCCAGCAGGTATACTGTCGTCACAGTATTTCTGCTTACGGAGGATGGATAGGACGCCGATGTACCAGGACGAACGGTTACACACGCTCGGGCTTCTCGGACGGGCAGGGAATATGGGGGGCCGTGCGGCCTTCGGGCCGAATAACGCGGCGGGCCGCCCGCCGACGCCCCCGAACACGCCCGAGCCGATCCGGGTCACCCGGCTGGCGGATCGACTGCACCTGCTCACGGGCGCAGGCGGCAACATCGCCGTGTTCGCCGCCGATGCCGGCACGCTGCTGGTTGACAGCGGGCTCGCGCCGCGCGCGGCGGATGTGGCGAAGACGGTCGCCGGCGTCCGCAGCCAGCGCGTCGTTACCCTGATCAACACGCACTGGCACGGCGAC
>CADCTO010000033.1 GCA_902805585.1 uncultured Armatimonadota bacterium
ACATCTGTGCGATCGGCGGCAGCATCGGGCGCGTCGGGGTGTGGGCCGGCGAGCGCGGCCGTCAGCAGCACATAGCGCAAGTCGGGCGGCAGGATGCCCGGTAGGCTCGTTTCCTGATCGACGCCGGCCACGCAGCTCAGGGTGAGCCGCCCCTCGGTCAGGGTTCCAGTCTTGTCGGTACATGCCACATCCACGCGGCCCAGCGCCTCGACGGCCGAAAGGCGATGCACCAGGGCATGACGGCTGGCAAGGCGGCGCGCAACCGCCGCCTCGCCCACCTTTGCGAGTATGGGTAGGCCTTCAGGGACGGCAGCGACGGCGATACTCGCACCGAGGGCGAGCTGCGCCAACACTGGCTGACCGCGCAGAACACCAGACGCGGTTACGATTGCGCCACCTGCCGCAATCACGGGTAGTACCTGCCGGAGCATGCGGCTGAGGCGTGCGCTCAGGGGGCTTGGCGGCGCCTCATCGAGCGCCAGCGCAGCCCGAATCGCGCCCAGGCGAGTCTCACTACCGACCGCTACGACCACCGCGCGCCCGGTGCCCACGATGACATCGCTGCCCTCCAGGACAACCCGGCCTGCATCGGTCTCCCCACCAGGAGCTTTGGAAACCGGCAGGGACTCCCCGGTTAAAGCCGCCTCGTCCACCTCCAGGCCATTGGCGCTAAAGAGGCGGACATCCGCGGCAAGGCGGTCGCCCGGCGCGAGGAGCAGCACATCGCCCGGCACAACATCGCTCGCCGGCAGCACCACCGCGAGGCCATCGCGCAGGACGCGTGCGCTCGCGCTACCCATCCTATGGAGCGCTATGGCGGCCTGGTCCGCCCGGTGCTCCTGCCAGGCGCCCGCGACGGCGTTGGCGACAATCATCGCACCGATCATCGCCGTGTCAGCAACTGACCCGAGCACGAGCGAAAGGCCCGCACCAGCCGCGAGGATGCCGGTGAGCGGCGAATAGATCTGATCACGTAGCGCGGCCCAAAGCGCATGGCGTTCGGCTGGTGGAGGTGTCGCGCGCCGCCTCGCCAGCGCCTCGGGAGTTGTCAGGCCCATCTCCGAGGTATCCAGAGCCTGGAGCACATGCTCCACACTGCGGCGCCCCCACCGCTCAGGGCGCGGATCGACCAGACGTGAGGCAGACGAGCGGAGCTGCTCGCCGCCGTGTAGCCGTACCCACCCGACCCCAATCGCGCCCAGTGCCGCTATGGTCACCGGATAGGATGCACGCGCCACATCCGGCCTGCCGTGGAACCCCCAAACGGCGCCGAAAGCGTTCGATGCCAGCGAAAGTGCAACAGAGTCGCGTACCGATGCGTCGCGGCGTGCACCTGCAACAACGATCGCGGCGACCGCGCTGAGATCGGGAGCGAGCAGATCAGCGCGGGCGGGGAAGTGGCCATGGCCCACCGTTATAGCGATCCCAAGGTCACAGGCGGCGAAGGCGGCGGCGGCACGCGCGTTGTCGGAGACATACGCGACGTGCACCCCTTCTGCCTGCCGGGCTCGAATGACTTCGAGTGCATCCTTACCTGGGAGGAGGGATACACCGGCGCGCTCGGCGACGGAACGCGCCGTGTCGGGATCGCCGCCGGTAATAACCCCGATCTCCACCTCGTGACGCCGGCATGTCTGCACGAGGTCCGCGGCGCCCCCCGCAAGGCGGGGCCGCAATGCCAGAACTCCAAGTGGTTGTTCATCGTGCTCGCGGTGGAGGAGCAGCAGATAGTGGCCGCCATCAAGGCGCTCCGGCGCCAGGTGGGCGTCCCAGTCCTTGATCGGGCCGAGCGAGTACCGCACGTCGCCGACGGAGGCGGTAGCGATCGTGCCGTCAAAGATCCCGCTGGTAGAATGTACGCCGCCTGCCACCGGGAAGATACTCCCCCACGGCGACCCGGCCGCGGCGGCCACGCTAGCCGCCAGAGTGAGGATCGCGGCGGTGTCGAAGGTTTCGGACAGCGGCCGAACCTTGGCGACTTCGAACCCGTCCGTCAGGGTGCTTGGACGATCGAGCAGCAGCAAACCGGGACGTCGAACAGCCCGGTTGGGGCGCGTGCCGACCACCGTCACACCCGACCGCAGTACCCGCGCCGAGGCACCCGCATTGGCTGCCTCCGCTCCGATCAGCGCGGTTCGGGAATTCACCAATAGCAGCGCCCCGAAGCTTCTGGCCAGTGAACGCGTAAGCAGGGCAGTTACGCCCACGTAGGCCAGGGAAAGCGGCCCGACCGCTTGCAGATAGCGGTCGTAGATCGGCTCGGGCAGTGGAACAGGACGAGGCCCCGGCACGAACGGCCGGTTGCTCTGCAACTCGAGCGCAAATGGACCACCATAGAGCTTTGCGCCGGCGACAACCATGACACCGGGAGCGATCGGGACGGGCAGCCCATCCTCGCCGTTCGCGCTGCCGGTACCCTCCAGGACCCTCGCCGCTAACGGCGTCCGCTCACCCGCCTCGAGACGAATAACGGCGCCCGGTTGGGCTGAGACCGCATTCCCAAGGTTCTCCTCATAGCGCCGCCAGGCTGCTCGCCGTGGAAGCACCTCGGTGAGGAGGCGCACCGCCGCCGCCCCACTCAGGGCCAGGCCAATAGGGCTGCCGGCAAGCGTCAGGCTCGCAATACCAGCAAGGTTGAAGAGCAGATCAGCTGCCTGCGACCCGAGGAGTGCGCGAGTTCCATTCCGGGTCGCAGGAAACCCTTCCAGAATGCCGATCACACCGGCTACTTCCACGGGGCCGGCGCCGCTGACCGGCGGTCCGACAAAGCCGAGGCCGCGACGCACGGCGAGCAGGCCGAGGCCGAGGGCTGCGCCAATCGTGCGCGTGGCGCTCTGCACCAATGGACCGGGATCGAGCGGATCAGCCGGTCGCTCCTCGCCCGGGGCCTGTGGC
>CADCTO010000034.1 GCA_902805585.1 uncultured Armatimonadota bacterium
CGACCGACGGCAGGAAGCGGCTCATCGTCTGCTCGACGCAGCCGTAGGGGTAGTCCGCGAGGTACGGCAGCGCGTCCAGCGCCGTCGCTGCGAGCGACGGGTTGATCTGGACCAGGAGCGCCGCGCTGCCCGGCTTGTGCGCGTTCGGCACGTTCACCGTCAACCGCGCGCTCCCCTGACCGCTCTGGAGCACCCCGCTCTGCGTGACGAACTTCTGAACGCCGTAGGTCAGCACCGGGAACGACTGCTCCACGGCGTCGCTCTCCTCGTCGGACTCGGCGAGCATCTTGACGCTCGCGATCCCTTCGCCCGCGACCCGCGCCACCCAATCGACGCGCTTCTCGCCCCCGGCGGGAACGGTGACGACCACCACGCCCTCCGGCTCCGCCGCCCTCACCCCCGTCCCCTCTCCCCTGCTTCCGGCTGTCGCCGGGGGAGAGGGGTGCCTGGGGCACGGCCCGACTGCTGCTGCGCGCAAGGCCACTCCTTGCGGGTTTGTCTCCCGTGAAGCCGCTGTCGAGACGGTGTCAGGCACCCCTCTCCCCCCGGCGACAGCCGGAAGCAGGGGAGAGGGGACGGGGGTGAGGGCTGTCCCGGGAGAGGGGACGGGGGTGAGGGCCAGCAGTTTCGGGTCCGTCACGAGCGAGACGCGGACCCGTTGGGCCGTCTTCAGGTCGTTGCGCACGATGGCCGAAAGCGTGACGCGGTCGCGCTCGACGAAGAAGCGCGGGGCGGCCATGCGGACGAGGAGCTTCTTGTCGGTCACGACGTCGGCGTTGCCGCTGCCGACCTGGACGCCGGGCGTCAGGCCGCGTGCGGTCGCCTTCCACGAGGTCAGCGTGTCGGGGAACGTGACCTTGAGCGTCGCGGTACCGTCTTGTTTGCTGGTGACCACGGCGGGCGTCCAGAAGGCGGTGTCCGGGAAGTAGGAGCGGACGCGGGCCTGGGCAAAGCCCCGGTCGCCGTCCTCCCGCTTCTGGCCCGCCAGCGCCTGTTTGCGCGCGGGTTCCGCCCGCGAGGCGGCCATCGTGGACATAGGAGCGGCCGCCGGAACGGCCATGTTCCCGCTCGCGTCCATGGCATAAAAATTGTCGCGCATCTCGGCCATGCCGCCGATCCCACCGCCGAAGCCGCCCATCCGGCCGTTCCGGTACCAGCGCCCGTCAAAGTCGTAGTAGTTCGGTAGATAGTTCCCGCCGGGGAGGCGGCCCAGGTCCGGCAGCTTGATGCCGTGCTGCTTGTACGTCTCCTGCGCGATGTCGGACTCGCTGCGGCTGCCGGGGCGGAAGTTCTGCGAGGCGTCCGCGTTGACGTTGAGGCCGCGCCGCTGGCCGTAGTAGAACAGGCGGATGTCCGGCGCGTACTCCTTCTGGATGTAGAAGAGCGAGGCGTCCACCACCGCAAGCGACACTTCGGAAGCGGCGGGGCGGCCCTTCGCGTCGGTGGCCTGGACGCGGAACGTGCCGGTCTCGCCGGGGCGGTACTCCGTTTTGTCGCTTGTGACGCGCATCTGGAGGAACTGGCGCGCGGGCGGCACGAACAGCTCCTGCTGCCACTGGTAGAACTGGTAGTCGCGCACGGCGACGGCGGCGAGCGCGAAGTTCGGTACGTGTGCGCGGGCGATGGGCACGTCGATGGTGCGCGCCCGGCCCGGCACGTGGACGAGCCGGCGCTCCAGGATCTGGTTGCCGGTCTCCTGCGTCAACAGCACCCAGTCGCCGGGCTGGTCGGCCACGATCAGCAGGCGCGCCGTGTCGCCCTCGTCGTAGGTCGTCTTGTCGGTGATGAGGGTGATGCCGCCGACGCGGAACGTGCGGTCGGCCATGTCGTCGCCGGCCACCCAGACGGGGGTCTGGGCGACGACCTTCTTCTCGAACCGGTCCAGCGCCTCGAAATCGACGCGGTACCGGCCGCTCGCGTTCGTCTCCCAGTTCACGAAGGCTTTGCCGTCGGCGTCGGTCGAAACGGCCTGGCTGTGGACGAGCGTCGTGCGCTCCTTGCCGCCCACTTCCGCCGGGGGCAGGACCCGCGACACGGTGAGCATGCCCTTGACGCTGACCGGCTTCTCGTTGGCGTCCTGCGTGCGCAGCTCGATCCGCACCTTGTCGCCGGCCTGGTAGAAACCGCGCGCCAGGTTCAGGTAGGCGTAGAACGCCTGGTTCGTGACCTTCAGCACGCCCTCGCCGTCGATCTTGCGCCGGGACGCGTCCACGACCTCCGCCTTGACCGTGTAGGCGTAGTCGCCCTCGTAGCCGCGGGTCCCCTTGTCGGCGGTGAAGGTGACCAGGGCGTTGCCCTTGGCGTCCGTGGTCGCCTCGCCCTGCGTCACCAGTTCGCCCTGGTCGGCGTACTGGTTGGGGTAGCCGCCGTTATCGGGCTGGTACAGCCAGTCGTAGGGCTGCGGGAAGCGGTAGTACGGGTAGAACGGGTTCCGGAACACCTTGTAGGCGACCTTCGCCCCCGCGACCGGCGCGCCGAAGTAGTAGGTGGCGTTGACGGTCGCGGTCACCTTGTCCCCGAAGCGCGCCTGTGCCGCGCCCGGCGTCACCTTGACCTCGTACTCGGGTTTTTTGTACTCCTCGACCCGGAAGCGGCTACCGCCGCCCGCACCGGTCGTAGACAGCGACACGTTGTACTCGCCCAGCGGCGCGCCCGGCGGCAGGTCGAACTTGCCGTTCACGCTGCCGAACTCGGACGAGACCAGATCGGCCTGATGGATCGGCTCCCCCTTGGGGTTGCTGACGGTGATGTGGACCGGCACGCCCGTGAGCGGCGCGAAATCCCCGCCGCCCCGGCGTTTGGCGAGCAGGTGCCGGAAATACACGGTCTGTTTGGGCCGGTACACGGGACGGTCCGTGTAGGCGTAGACCTTCACCTCGTCGCGGTTCTCGTTGTCGCCGCCGTACCAGTAGCCCCCGCCCTGGTTGGTGACGGCGTAGCGGTTTCCCGGCGCGTACGCGAGCGCCTCGACCTGGTGCGAGTGAAAGTTCTGGCCGCGGACGCGCGCGGCGTGGAACACGCCGTCCTCGCCCGCCTGCCCGCGCTGGACCTGGACCTTGCGCCGCTCCTCCTCTTTGGGGGCGCTGCTGTCGTAGTAGGTCTCGCGCACGACGACCTTGGCGCCGGGCACCGGCCGCCCGCTGCGCGCGTCCACCACGAAGCAGAGGGCGCTGTCCTTGTCCACCTTCTTGACGACGGCCAGGTCCGACACGAGCACCAGGGTCGCCCCGCGCACCCGCCCGTCGTCGCCGAGCGCTTCCACATAGTAGGCGCCCGTCTCGGCGAGCGGCGTCGTCACCGTCTCGTGGACCGGCACGAAGTCGCCCCGGTCGCGCGTCGCGAGCGTCCACTCGGCCGCCTTCGGCCCTAACGTCCGGCCGTTCGCCACCGTCCCGAAGTTACGGTCGAAGTCGGTGTAATGGTTTCGGGGGTCGTTGAGCTTATCCGCGGCGGTCAGCACGTCGTCGAGCGGCACCTTGTAGGCGCGGAAGCGCAGGGTCTTGAGGTTGCGGCTGCTGACCTGGAGGCGCGCCCGCCGGTCGGAGGGCTGCGGGCCGGGCGTGCCCAGGCCGATGTAGGGGCGCTCGATCTCCTGGAGCATCGCGCGGGCGTCCCCGACCCACTTGCTGGCCGGGTACCGGGCGAGCAGGTCCTTGAGCAGCGCCCGCGCAGCCACGAAGTCGCCCTTGCCCTGGGTCCACTGCGCGGCGATCAGGCGCATCTGCGGCGCCTGCGGGTGGTTCGGATACGTGCGCGCGGTCTGGAGCAGGATCTGGATGGGGTCGAGCAGGCGGTACGGCAGCGTCTGGACGATGGCGTGCTTGGGCGCCGGACCGCGCAGCACCCACGTGTTCCGCCACTGGGCGACATAGAGAGCGCGCGCCAGCCCGGCCAGCGCGGCGGCGTTGGTGTCGCCCGGGTTCAGGCGCGGCAGGCGCGCGTACAGGAACAGCACCTTTTTGGGCGTGGGCCAGCCCGGGTCGTACGGGACTGCCGGGTCCACGTTCCAATTCTGCCGCTTGGCGGCCTCCCAGTCCTTTTCCGTACCCCACGGCTGCACGTTCGGCAGCAGTTTGGCGAGGTCGAAATGGAGGTCACTCTCCTCCGACGCCACCGCCCGTCGCTGCGCCCCGGGCAGCCGCTCGTACGCCCTGACCGCCGCCTCCAGCGACTTCAGCGCCGCCTTCGCGTCCTCCTGGTACAGCGTGACCAGGACCGGCTTCTCCGCCTCCTGCGTCTTCGGATAGTCGCTTCCCCGGTAGAGGCGCGCGCCGACCCGGTAGCCCTGGTGCGGCACCTGCACGAGCAGCAGGCCGCGCCAGTACAGCCCGCGCGCGGCCCACAACGGCTCCCTCGCGTGCGCGGCGTTGAACCGGTCGATGGCCGCCATCGCGGCGTCCCACTGCTGCGACTTGCCCAGCGCCACGGCGACCCGGTACTCGACGGCCGTCCGGTCCGGGTGCGTCACCGGCGCCTGCGCCAGCCATTTCCGGTACCCTTCCAGCGCGAGTGCGTAGCTCTTCTCGTCGTAGTGCCTGTCGGCGGCTCGTCGCGCCGCCGTCCCCGCCGGTTTCACGGCAGGAGCGGTGCGCGGGCGCGGGACGGCGGGCTTTACCGCCGGGGGGCGCGGCGAAGCGGCACGTTCGCGCGTCGCCCGCCTCTCCTCGCCCCAGACGCGGGCGAACGGGGGAGCCAGCAGTATCGCGAAAGCGAGCAGGGCGAAAATCGGCGGCAGCGCGACGGTTCGAATACGGTTCATGGCCTCGGGCACCTCGGAAGCGGGCAGGTTTGGTATGCGGTCCGCCGGGTTAGAGGTGGCCCACGCCCGGATGCTTCAAACGGCCGGGGCCGGCCGCACGGTCTTAGTTCCGTTATTTCGACCGCGCGCTCTCGTCACGTTTTTCGTTCCACGGGAACCGCGGCGGCCGTACGCTGTTACTGGTTTATCGCGAGCGAGCGAGCAGGACACTGAACTATGGCAACGCCGACCGACCAGACCAGCATCATAGAAGTCCGAAACCTCGTCAAGCGCTACGGCGACGCGACGGCGGTAGACGACATTTCGTTCGCCGTCGCTGAAGGGGACTTTTTCGGCTTCCTCGGGCCCAACGGCGCGGGCAAGACGACCACGATGCGCATCCTGTCCACGCTGCTCAAGAAGACGAGCGGGACCGTGCGCGTCGCGGGACACGACGTGGACGCGGACCCGGACGCGGTGCGGCGCAGCATCGGCTTCGCCATGCAGGAGATCAGCCTCGACAATCTGGCCAGCGGCTACGAAAACCTCCAGCTGCTCGGGGTCCTGTACGGGCTTACGCCCCGGGAAGCGCGCACGCGGGCCGAGGAGCTGGCCCAGGTCGTCGGTCTGGCCAAGGTCGCGGACCGCTGGGTCAACACCTACTCGGGCGGGATGCGCCGGCGTCTCGACCTGGCGGGCGTCCTGATGCACCGCCCGCGGGTCCTGTTCCTCGACGAGCCGACGCAGGGCCTGGACCCGCAGGCGCGGCGCATCATCTACGACTACCTCCGCCGGCTGAACGCGGACGGCACGACGATCTTCCTGACGACGCACTACATGGACGAAGCGGACGCCTTGTGCCGGGAGCTGGCCTTCATCGACAAAGGCAAGATCGTGCAGGCGGGCACGCCGGCCCAGCTCAAGGCGGGCATGGGCGGCGACGTGATCGCGCTGAAGTTCCGGCCCGACGTCGTCCTGGAACAGGCGGAGCGCGTCGTGCGCTCGCTCGTCGGCGACAAGACGGACATCACGCGCGGCGGCGACCAGCAGATCAGCGTCGCCGTCAAGGGGGCGGACCAGTTCGTGCCCCGGCTGATCGAACAGCTCGACAAGGCGGGCACGCCGCCGCTCAGCCTCAGCGTCGCGCAGCCGTCGCTCGAAGACGTGTTCGTTAAGCTCGTGGGCCGCTCGTTCCTCGAAGACGACGAGAGCCAGCTCGTGCACGGGCGCGACCCCTTCGTCGCGGGAGGTGAAGGTCAGTCATGACGCTTGTTCGCGAAACTTACTACCTGTTCGTGCGCGGGCTGAAGCAGTCGCTGCGGCCGTGGCCGTCCATCATCCCGTCGCTGTTCCTGCCCGTTTTCTTCCTGCTCGTCTTCAGTGCGGCCTTCGCCAACATCCGGGAGCTGCCCGGCTTTACGGCGGAGAACTACCTGGTCTTCTACGCCCCGGTCGCCATCCTCCAGGCGATCTTCTTCTCGTCCGGCGACGCCGGCATCGACATGGTCGTGGACATCACCAGCGGCTACTTCGACAAGATGCGCATCGCCCCGATCCGGCACATCTCGCTTTTGATCGGCAAGCTGCTCGCCGTCGGCCTGCGCTCCATCGTCCAGGCCGGCATCGTGATCGCGTTCATCCTGCTGCTCGGCGGCAAGATCGTCACCGGCGTCGGCGGCTTCCTGGTGATTTTGCTGCTCGGCGCCCTGTTCGGCATGGCCTGGTCCGGCGTCGGGATCACCATCGCGCTGCTGACAAAGAACCAGCGCGCGACGCAGTCGGCCTTCATCCTGTTTTTCCCGTTCACCTACATCACGACGGCACAGCTCCCGCTGCATCTGCTGACCGGCTGGTATAAGACCGCCGTCCTGCTCAACCCCGTCACCTACATCCTGGAAGCCTTCCGCGCCCTGACGACGACCGGCTGGGACGGTACGGCCATCGCGACCGGCTTCCTGGCCGCCGCGTGCGTGGCCGTGGTGACGCTGACGGCCGCGCTCGTCAGCTTCCGCCGCTTCGCCCGCTAAGGAAGGCACTATCCCAACGGCACCGCTTCGCCGGTCCGGACCGACTCGCGGGCGGCGACGGCCACGGCCACGGCCGCCCGCGCCTCTTCAGGCCGGACGACGGTCGGCGCGCCGGTGCGTATGGCCTGCACGAAGGCTTCTGTCTGGCGGTAGTAGGGGTCGTCCTCGGGGGCGAGCGGACTTTCGGGCACGGCGATCCCTCTGGCCCCCGGCTCCCCGCTCTGCCGGAGCGCCCGCCGGAGCGTGACGCCTTTGCGCGAGTCGTGCTCCAGCAGGCCCCCGTCGCCCGCGATCTCGAAACTGGTGGCGAAGCCGCCGGGATCGGTCCAGGTCCCTTCCGCGTGGCTGGTCACGCCGCTGGCGTGGCGCAGGGTGACCAGGGCGTAGTCCAGGTGGTCGATGCTCCGCGCCATCATCTGCTCGATGCGCCCCTTGGCGTAGACGCGCGTGACCGGCCCGAAGCACCAGAGGAGCCAGTCGAAGTCGTGGACGAGCAGGTCGAACAGCACGCCGCCGCCCTGCTCCGGGTCCGCGTACCAGTCCGTATCCATGCGTCGGAAGTCGCCGACGCGGCGGACGCGCACCGCCGCCGGGGTGCCCACGGCTCCGCCGTCCACCAGCGCTTTCGCCCGGGCGTATTCCGGGAAGAAGCGCACCACCTGCCCGACCGTGAACACGACGCCCGACCGGCCCGCGGCCTCGATCATCGCGTCGCAGTCGGCCAGGGTCAGCGCCATCGGCTTCTCGCACAGCACGTGCTTGCCGGCCGCGAACGCCGCCTCGGCCGGCGGGCGGTGCAGCGGCGTCGGCAGGCAGATGCTGACCGCGTCCACCCCGCCGTCCGCGATCAGCGCCGCGCCGTCCGCGAAGACGCGCGGCGCGGCGCCCCCCGACGCCTCCGCGACGTGCGCTGCGAGGCGCTCGGCCTTCTCCGCCTGCACGTCCGCGACGGCGGCCACGCGGGCCCCGGGCAGCCGCGACCAGTGCCGCGCGTGCCTGCCGCCCATGTTCCCCGCCCCGATGATGCCGACCCTGAGCGTGTCCGTCATGAGGCGCCCGCCATCTTTCTTCCTCGCCTGCCGCGCTTGACAGGTGCACCCACAGAGAAGCGTTTCATCGGATGTCTCTGCCCTCCAGCACACGCAAGATGGGTGCCGCGAGGTAGATATGCCTCCAGGCACTTCCCGACGTCTCCTCCAAGATGTCATTGTCGCGCAGGACAGACAGCGCCTGACGCGCGGTCGGCTTCGTCGCCGCCAGCACCTGTGCGGCCCGGTTGGCCGTGATATACGGGTTCACGAACAGCGCGTCGAGCAGCGTAAGCGCCTTCGGCTTATCACGCAGCCGCGTCCGGAAGTCCTCGCGCATATGGACCAGCTCATCCGCCTGTTTCAGCGCGGCACGTGCGGTCTCGGCGACGCCGACCAGAAAGTACCGCAGCCAGTTGTGCCAGTCGCCGTGCGTGCGGACTCGCTGGAGCAGAACATAATACTGCTCCCGATGGGCCTCGAGATACGCGGAAAGGTACAGCAGCGGCTGCGTCAGACGGCCGCGTTCGATCAGGAACAGGGTGATCAACAACCGGCCCACGCGCCCGTTGCCGTCCAGAAACGGGTGGATCGCCTCGAACTGTTCGTGCATCAGCGCGCACTGGATCAGGTCGGGCAAGGCGCCGCGCTCGTGCAGAAACGCCTCCCAATCGTTGAGTGATTCGCGCATGGGTTCCGGGGGCGGCGGTACGTAAGGCGCGTTCGTCGGCGCGCCGCCCGGCGGGCCGATCCAGTTCTGGGAGCGCCGAAACTCCCCCGGGGCGGCGCGGTCTCCGCGGACGCCTCGCATCAGTCGTTCATGCACCTCCCGCACCAGACGCAGCGACAGCGGCAATTCCGGCAGCCGCGCGATCCCGTATTCGAGCGCCGTCACGTAGCTGCGCACCTGGCGGACGTCCGCCAGGTCGCGCGGATCTCCTGCGCCGACCTCATCGAGCAGCAGATCGGAAAGACTGGCCCGCGTCCCCTCGATCCGCGACGACAGGACAGCCTCTCGTCGAATGCAGGGGCCAATCAGCAGATGCGGGTTCGGCAACAGCCGCCCCAGGCCCGCGAGTTCGCTCAAGGCGGCGTCCGCCTGGGAAAGCAGGAGAACCAGTTCCGAGTCGTAGGCGAGCCTGGGCGGCAAAGGTGCGGGCACGAAGGCGTCATAACCCTCGGGAGTGCGGATGACACGTCCTGCTTCAGGGGCGCGGAACTCGGCGACGTTCATCGTTAGAAGGAGCACTCAAGAATACTACTTGCGCAGAGCTAAACATGGAAAGTATATGCCCTGATTCTTTCCATGTCAACGGAACTCGGAAAGAATGCTTCCCACCATGGGCAGGAGACAGGCTGCCTGCTGTCGAAGCGTCCCGGGGACGTGGTACATTGAGGCCACACTTTGTTTGCGCCATTGAGGAGACTTGAGCCTGTGATCGTTTGCACCGCTCCGGGACGCTGCGGCGTCCTCGGCAACCCGACCGACATGTACGGCGGCTCGGTCATCTCCTGCTCGACCGTGGAGCGCGCCCGCTGCGAGATCCACGAGGCGGCGTCGCTCGTGGTCGAAGCGGACAACGGCGAGGCGCAGGAGATCACGTCCGAGGCGGACCTGGAACCGCGCGGCGACCGGCTGGACCTGGCGAAGGCCGTCCTCAAGGGGCTGGACGTCCGTCCCGGCACGCACGCGTTCCACCTGAAGACATCGACGGAGATCCCCATGCAGGCCGGGCTGGCCGGTTCGACCGCACTGGTGGCGGCGGTCTTCGGCGCCGCGGCGCACCAGATCGGACTGACGCTGCACCCGCACGCGACGGCGGAGGCGATCCGCAACATCGAGTACGAGATCATGGGCGTCGTCTGCGGATTCCAGGACCAGTACATGGCCGTGTTCGGCGGCCTGAACTACCTCGATTTCCGCGGGAAAGGTTCGCACCTGAAGCCCGCCGAGATGCCGTACGCGACGGTGGAACCGCTGGCCGATGCAGCGCCCGAACTGCCGATCCTGCTCGCGCATACGGGCGTGAAGCACCATTCCGGCACCGTGCACAAGAGCGTGCGCGAGCGCTGGCTGGAAGGCGACCCGCAGGTGCGCGCGGGCTACGACCGGATACAGCACCTGGCGCGCTTCGGCAAGGAGGCACTGCTGACGGGCGACTGGGGCTGCCTGGCCGACGCGATGAACGAGAACCAGCAGGTCCAGCGCGATCTGGGCGCCTCGGGCGAGGTCAACGACCGCCTGATCGCCGTGGCGCGGGAAAACGGGGCGCTGGCCGGGAAGCTGGCCGGTGCGGGCCATGGCGGCACGATCCTGGCCCTGACGCTCGACCCGGAGCGCACGGCGCGGGCGCTGACGGAGGCCGGGGCCGACCGCATCCTCATCCCCCGCCCCGGCGAGGGGTTGATGGTCGAGTTTACGTCGTAGGAACCGGGACGGGCACCGGGACCCGCTCGCGTCTCCGGCGGCGTGAGCGGTAGACCGCCTGGGCGGCGGCGAGACAGACGACGCCCAGCACGACGTAGATCACCGACGTGACGACGGCGAACGGCGTGCGCCCGCCGGTCAGCGGCGGGATCGAGTCCCAGAAGCCGGCGCCTCCCGGCGAGCCGATCTGGGCCACCGCCAGGAAGGGCGACAGGTACAGCACGTTGTCCGTCAGCGAGCCGGGCTGCCCGCGCTCGTAGCTCATCAGCCCGGTCAGCGGGACGAGGTACAGGAGCAGGGTCGCCGTCAGGGTGAGCGCGAGCGCCCCCCAGCGGTTTTCCAGCAGGGCCGAGAACAACAGGCCGGCCGCGCCCAGCCCGAAGGCGACCGCGCCGCTGACGACGAGCAGGGGCAGCACGCGCGGGCGCAGGTTTTCCGAGATGCCGAGCAGGAGCACGAGCGCGCACAGGGCGACCAGGAGCAGCACGTACACGGAACCGGACGGCGCCTCTCCCTTGGACAGCCGGCGCGGGTCCAGGGCGGAGAACACGCCGCCCGGCGGCAGCCCGTCTCCCGTGGCGAAGACCGGCACCAGGACGCACAGCGCCGCCACCGTCACACCGGCCAGGATCCCCAGCCGGTTCTGCGCGTCGGCGAACTGCAGCATCCCCGCGCCCGGCAGGATGCAGCCGTAGACGAAGAACGCGAGCAGCCCCACGAAGAGCGCGGTCAGCAGCCGGAGCAGGCCCGAGCGGTCGGTCAGGGGGTATTCCAGCCGGTGCACCGCGACGACCGCGAAGATGACGCCGAGCAGGCCGTTGATCAGCAGGGCGGGCGCCCAGGCCGGCAGGGCCAGGCCGAAGTAGCGCTCGGTCAGCGTCCCCGCCACGACCGCTCCGACCGGGTTGACCGCCCCCAGACCCACCCCGAAGTTCGGGCCGCCGAAGGGCCGGTTGATGCTCATGATCGCGAGCGGCAATGTCACGAAGAACAGCAGCAGGATGGTGCCGTAGGCCATGACCGTGGCCGTGGACGTGTTGCGTGAGATCGCGGACCAGGCCACCCCGACCACGCCGTACAGGAACGCGGCGACGAGCAGCAGGCTGTAGGCCGCGAGCACCTCTCCGGGCGAGACGCCGCCGAGCAGGAAGCACAGCGAGACGAGCGGCAGCGAAGACGTGAGCAGCAGGCCGACGAACCCGACCGCCGCGAACAGCTTCCCGAGCACGATGGAGCGGCGCGGCAGCAGGCTGACCGAAAGCAGTTCGTAGGTGCGCTGTTCGCGCTCGATGGAGATGCCGCCCGCGGTCAGCGAGGGCGTGATGAGCCCGACCAGGACCGCCTGCGTGATGAACAGCGTCGCATAGAACGTCTTGCCGACCGCGAACGCCGCGTCCTGCCCGCCCCAGGCGTCCATGCGCTGTTGGTTCTGCCACCACGCGAAGTAGGTGAAGAACAGGATCAGCGACAGCACGAACAGGTAGACGAACAGGACCGCGTAGGCCCGCGCCCCGCGCATCCGCGTCCGCAGCTCCTTGGTCAGGACCGGGTTCTCGAAGCGCAGTTTCATGTTCTCACGCCACCAGCCCCTTCGTGACGCGCATGAAGATGTCTTCCAGGTCGGTGTCCTGTTCGGCGAAGGACTGGACCCGCACCTGGCCGTGGATCAGGGCGAGCAGGACCTCGGACTGGTCGTCGAGCGTGCCGGAATAGTCCACGCGCAGCGTCTCGTTGATCAGCTTCACGGCGCGCACGTGCTCGACGGTCTGGAGGATCTCGCCGGCTTTCGCGCGGTCCGATTCGGGCACCCGGATCTCCAGCACGCGCCCGCCGGTCACCTCGCGCATGACCGCCTCGATCGGACCCGCCACGATCAGCTCGCCGCGCTCGATGATGCCGACCGACGTACAGAAATCGGCGAGCTCGGGCAGGATGTGCGACGAGATGATGATCGTCTTGCCCATCGCCTTCAGCTCTTTGAGCAACTCCTTGATCTCGATGCGGGCGCGCGGGTCCAGGCCCGAGGCCGGCTCGTCCAGCAGCAGCACCTTGGGGTCGTGGACGAGCGTCTTCGCCAGGCAAAGGCGCTGCTTCATGCCGCCCCA
>CADCTO010000035.1 GCA_902805585.1 uncultured Armatimonadota bacterium
GACAAAGCCTAAAGACCGAGACAGCGCCTCTTTCCAGGTCAGGGGCATTCCGCAGGCGGCCGCCGCGCCGTTCGCGAGCAGAGCGAACACGAAGCAGTCGACCCACTGCTGCGGGCTGTAGACCGTGGGCCCGGCGCCGCGCCGGGGGAGGTGCCCCCAGACGGCCCCGAGAACGACGCCGACCGTTGCCAGAAGCAGGACCCCGACCAGAGCCGTCAGCAGCGCTCCCACCGCGTCCATCGCGTCGCCCCCCTCCCGCCCGCTTGCTTGCCCGCCGGCACCGCGCACCGCCGCCCGGCGGGGGCGGCCACTGCACCAGGGACAACGCCGCCCGAAACCCGCGTCGTCCCCTCAATCGCCGCCGCCATCGCCGCCGCCGCCGCCCTCTCCCCCGTCACCGTCACCCGCGCCGGGACCGCCGCCGTCGAGGTCGTCGACCGAGCCCGGAAACGCCGTGCCGATGCCCCAGACGCCCAGCAGGAAGCCGGCCGCACCGCGCACGAACAGCGACAGCAGCAGGGCCGGCGACAGGAACAAAAAGTACATGCCGGCGGCGACGCGGCGCGCGATGTCGCGCACGGTCGGGTCGTTGTCGAGGAGGGCCCGGTACCACCAGGCGGCCCCGACATACGCCGCCAGCGGCAGCGCCACGGTGACGAGGGCGCGCAGCGCGATGGCGCCGGTCACCCGTCGACGGAGCGTCGCCCTGCTCACCGCGTACATGACCCTTGCCCGCGCATAAAGGTTCCAGCCCGTCCAGACGAACACCAGCAGCCCGAGGCAGAACGGTCCCCAGAAGAGCGCGCTCACTTGACGAGGCGGCGGGCGCGCGACAGCGGCGGCGGCGGCGCGGCGACCGAAAACCCGCACTTTTCGGTCGTCGCGCCGGGCAGGCCCCCCGCCCCGTCCTCGACGCGGGGCGGGGAGGCGTCCTCAAGCGCCAGAGAGTTCTTTCGCATCCCGAACCAAAATACCCCAAACGGACCGGATAACCGTCCTCACCCGGCCAAACCTCCTCCGCGACCCCCGCTAACAGCTCGCGCTTCCCCGGCGGGGGCGGCGGGTCCGGCCCCTCGCGGAGCGCCTTCCCCAGACCGGACCGTGTCCGATACCGGGCACGCTCCGATACGGCGCGCGGCGGCTTTGGACTACCGGCCGTTTTGGAAGTACAATCACTCCTGTGAACCTATTCGAAAGTGATGCCCCGGGCGGGGACGGCGCAACTGCGAAGGACGCGCCGCTGGCGGCCCGGATGCGGCCCCGGACGCTGGACGAGGTGGCGGGGCAGAAGCACCTGATGGCGCCGGGCAAGCCGCTGCGGGTCGCCATCGAGCGGGACCGCCTCACCTCCGCCGTCTTCTACGGCCCGCCGGGCTGCGGCAAGAGCACGGTCGCCGGGGTGATCGCCCGGCACACGGCCGCGCACTTCGTCAACTTCTCGGCCGTCACCGGCGGCGTCGCCGACGTGCGCAAGCTCATCGAGGCGGCGAAGGAGCGGCGCAAGGCGTACAACAAGCGCACGCTGCTGTTCGTGGACGAGATCCACCGGTTCAACAAGGCCCAGCAGGACGCCTTCCTCCCGCACGTCGAGGACGGCACGGTGATCCTGGTCGGGGCGACCACCGAAAACCCGTACTTCTCCGTCAACGCCCCCCTGCTCTCGCGCGCGCGTATCTACCGCTTCGAGCCGCTGACGGAGGACGACATCGCCGAGGTCCTGGACCGGGCGCTCGCGGACGCGGAGCGGGGGCTGGGGAACGAGAAGGTCGCGGTGGAGCCGGAGGCGCGGGCGCACCTGGTCGGGACGGCGAACGGTGATGCCCGAGCCGTCCTGAACGCGCTGGAGTTGAGCATGACCCTGGCTCCGCCTAATGAGGAAGGCCAGCGGGTCGTCACGCTCGCGGTCGCCGAGGAGGCCGTCGGCCGCCGGTCCATCGGCTACGACAAGGACGGCGACGTCCACTTCGACACCGTCTCCGCCTTCATCAAGAGCATCCGCGGGAGCGACCCCGACGCCGCCGTGTACTACCTGGCCCGGATGCTGGAGGCGGGCGAGGACCCCCGCTTCATCGCCCGGCGGCTCGTGATCCTGGCCTCCGAAGACGTCGGGAACGCGGACCCGTCGGCCCTGCCGCTCGCGGTCGCCGGGTTCCACGCGACCGAGCTGATCGGGATGCCCGAGTGCGCCATCAACCTGTCGCACGTGGCGACCTATCTGGCGTCCGCCCCGAAGTCGAACGCCTCCTACGTCGCCCTCCACCGCGCGCAGGCCGACGTCCGGGAGCGCCCCTTCCCGGGCGTGCCGAAACACCTGCGGGACGCGAACTACAAGGGCGCCAAAGCGTTCGGCCACGGGAAGGGGTACCAGTACCCCCACGACTTCGAGGGCGGCTTCGTCGCGCAGGCGTATCTGCCGGAGGGGCTGCCGTCGACGGAGCGGCCCTATTACGAGCCCACCGACCACGGCGTCGAGGCGAAGATAAAGGCGCGCCTGGAACGGCTGTGGGGCGGCGGCCGGGAGAAAGGCCCCGAAGGAGCATAGCGTTCTCGACGGTGCCCCCGCGGGGCGCCCCCGGTCCCGCCCGCGGCGTCCCCGGTCCCGCCGCCCGCGGCGCCGGCGTGGCGCGAAATCAACGGGAAATCAACGGCGGAAATCAACGGGGCGCGCCACGCGCCGTCACTCCGCGTCCTCCTCCTCCGCCGCCGCCGCCGCCGCGGCGTCCCGGGCGTCGAGTTTTTCCTGCACGCAGCGCCGCAGGCGCGGGTCGACCTCGTCCAGGGTCTCGAGCACCGCCTCCCGGAACGCCTCGACCTGCGCGACGGCCGCCTGCCGCGCGGCCTCCATGTCGGGCGAGGGCGCCTTCCCGAACGCGCGGTCGCGGTCGCACAAAAAC
>CADCTO010000036.1 GCA_902805585.1 uncultured Armatimonadota bacterium
TGACCACGAGAGCGGCGACGAGCGACGGCGCGACCAGGCGGACGGCGCGCCGGCCGCCGGCCCGGCGCGCCAGCCCCGCGCCCGCCGAGGCCCCCAGCGAGAGCGCCGCGCCCAGGAGCAGCGGGAGGTCCGCCCAGTACGCCTGCCGGAGCACGGTGGCCCGTGTGAAGCCCAGCGCCACCGTGCCCGCCAGGCACAGGATGAAGAGCAGGGCGAAGGCGGACGTGTAGGCGATCTCCGCGCCCGCGGCGTCCCCTTCTTCGGATGCCGCCGCAGACGGAAGCAGCGCGGGAGCCACGCCGAGGCACAGCACGCTGAGCGCGACGCCGAGCGCGAGCGACACCATCCCGGAGATCTCGCCGTGCGTCAGCCACAGCCGGCCCAGGGCGACGAGCAGCGTCCCGAGGCCGAACACCAGCGTCGCGGGGGAGCCGCCCGCAGGCGTCGCGGCGGCCCACCGGCAGGCGAAGACCGCCAGCGCCCCGCCGAGCGCCCCGAGGAGCAGGCCGCGCGCCGCCACCACGTCCACCCCCGCCGCCGCGCCCGCCCGCAGGCTCATCATTGTCGCCGCGGCCACGGCGACGAGCCACACCGCCAGGAGCGAGCGCGGGAAGCGCGGGACGACAGCGGCCGCCGTCGTGTCGCCGCCGCCGCCCGCGAGCGGACGCCGGGCGGCCGCGCCCAGGACGAGGGCCGCCGCGCCCGCGAACAGGGCGAACCAGGGAAGCAGCCAGAAATGAGTCGCCATTGGCCCACACCTCGGAGTGGAAGGAACAGGAAAGCGGCCAAGCCCGTTTGCTTCAATTGTACCACTGCCCGGCCCCGGTTTTCGGACCCGCCGCGCGGTGTTTTGTTGCCGCGAGCCTGGCCCGGCCGGCTCAGGCGCCCGCCTGCATCCAGGGCGGGTTTAGCGACGCGATGCGGGCGTAGACGGGGCAGTCGGGCGCGTGGGCGCCCGGAAGGTAGCCGGTGCTCATCAGGAACTCGCCGACGATCTCGCCGCCGGTGAAGGCGAAGGTCTTCTTGAACAGCGCCACCCAGGCCGCTTTGTCACGCGGGTGGTGCGCGTCCAGCCACGCGGCGAACGAGCCGTGCTCGGCGCGCAGGCTTTGCACCCGGCGGGCGTTCTCGATGACAGCGTCGATCTTGAGGCGGTTGCGGACGATGCCGCCATCGGCCAGCAGGCGCGCCCGGTCCTCGTCGGTATAGGCCGCTACCCGGTCCACGTCGAAGCCATCGAAGGCGCGGCGGAAGGCGTCGCGCTTCTTCAGGATCGTCAGCCACGAGAGCCCCGCCTGGTTGATCTCCAGGGCGAGCCGCTCCAGCAGGGCGGCATCGTCCCGCAGCGGGAAGCCGTACTCGTGGTCGTGGTAGGGGCCGTGGTACGGATGGCCCGGGGCGGCATCGCAGTAGGAGGCGGCAGGCTTCGGTTCTCCCATAAGTGTCATGGTCGAAGGGGTGTCGCGGCGCCGCGGCGCCGCCGGATCGGAGCAGCCCGCTCGAACAGCACGCCGATCAGGATGCCGGCCCCGTAGCACAGGAGGTCGCTCCACAGAAACCCGTACCCGAGTATCAGGCCCCCGAGGCGGGTGTGCCGGACGGCGTCGATCCACGGCGCCTGGTAGAGCTGGCTCAGTTCGATGGCGACGCAGAAGAGCGCGGCCGCGGTCGCCACCCGGCCCGTCGTCCAGGAAGGCGCCAGAACGGCGACCACAAGGAACACCAGCAGCGCCCACAAAGTGTCTCCCGCGTACGCGGCGACGAAGGGCGGGAGCAGCCCGGGGAAGCGCCGCACGCCCAGGCCCAGCCCGATCACCGCGGGCAGGAGCAGGGCGTACAGGACGCGCGGCCGGTCACCTCCCGCGAGCCTCGCCTGCGTCACGACGCGGCTTCCTTTGCGGGCACGGGGCCGCGCGGCAGGCGCAGCGTGGCGACCAGGGCGATGGCCGCGACGACCACGCCGACCCAGAACGGCAGCTGGTAGTTATCGGACCGCTGCCAGAGCCACGCACCCGCGAACGGGACGGTCACCGCCGCGACGTGGTTCATCGTCGTCCCCATGGCGAGGCACGGCGTCAGCTCGCCGCGCCGGACGATGCGGTTCAGGTACGTCGTGAAGCCGATGCCGAACGTGAACAGTACGTTGTCGATCAGGAACAGGGCGTACAGCGTGTACTCGTTTTCGAAGGTCGCATAGCCCAGAAACACGGCGATCAGGCCGATGCTGTAGAGCGTCAGCGGCAGGCGCTCGCCGCGCCGGTCGATGAACCGGCCCATGACGGGGGCGGTGAGGGCAATCAGGATCGCGTTGATGAACTGGAGCGCGAGCATGTTCCGGAGCGGCACCTCGTAGACCACGATCAGCGCGAACGAAGCGAAGATGCTGAAGATCTGGCGCCGGCACCCCTCCAGGAAGGTGAGCAGGTAGAACAGGCTGTACTCGCGCCGCAGGATCAGGCGGGCGCGCGGCTCCTGGGAGGCGGCGTGTGTGGACAGCGTCCAGCAGAGCACCGCGCCCGCGACCATGCAAGCCCCGGCGGTGTAGAAGTAGGCGCTGTACGGGAGCCCGGGCGCGAGCCGCGCGGCGAGCAGGGCGACGCCCAGACCGGCCAGGGTCGCGAGCGAGCCGACGGCCCCCATGCGGCCCAGGTGCCGGCCGCCCTCCTGCCCCTTCGCCAGCGTCAGCGTGATGGCCGGGGCCACGGACACGTACAGGTGGAAGCCGATGGACCAGAAGACCGTGATCGCCACCAAGGGCGCGTAGCCCCCCACCGCCCCGGTCGCCCCGATCCCGAGGCCGGCGATGAGCAGACCGAGACCGGCGACGCGCGATTCCGCTAGCGCGACCAGGGTCCCGGCCATCAGCGCGGCGAGCAGACCGGGGACCTCGCGCAGCGATTCCAGGGCGCCCAGTTGGAGCGGGCCGGCGCCCAGTGCGTCCCGCAGATAGTTCTGGAAAACGCCGTTGTAGATCGCGAAGCCGAACCCGAACAGGAACGTCAGCAGCGTGAAACGGGCCCAGTCACGGCGCACGAGGCGGGCCGCCGCCGCCGTGTCGGGCGCAGGTCGGGAAGAAACGGCTTCCTCAGCCGCGTGCGTTGTGGTCGTGGACACGGTTTAGCTTACCATACCAGACACCACCCCGGGATTCGCGGTCACACGTCCGCGGGAAACGGCTCGTCTACCTGCAGCACCCGCCGGTACTTATCGACCCAGGCGCCGACGGGGTTGTTCCCGCTCGCCCCGTAGCCGCCCCAGGGCTCGAACACCGATTCCACGCTCGGGTCGCCGTTCAGGGTCAGCCGTGCCAGGTTCGGCAGGCGCGCCAGCCACCACGCCGCGTCCGCGGAGGGGGACAGAACGCCGGCGCAGAGCGGGTAGCGGTTGCCTCGCCAACCGGACACGAAGTCTTCCGCCGTTCCGGACGCGATCCACAGCGCCGCGCCGAAGAGTCCTTCGGTGACGAGTCCGCTGTCCGGCGAGGGCTCCTCGACCAGGGTCGGGTGCAGCAGATTTCCGTCCCGCCGGCCGCCGGAAAGGATCGTCCCCCGGCTCTCCTCGATCTGGCGCAGGCACCACGCGGCCTGCTCTTCCGAGAACAGCGGGCCGACCTGCACCGCCGCCGCCCCGCCGGTCAGCGGGTTCCCCGCCCTCAGAGCCCGCCACCGCTCCGCCAGGAGGTCACGGAGCACCGGGTAGATCGCCGGGTGGATGACGGCCCCGTTGACGGACGTGCAGGTCTGGCCGTTGTAGCGCAGCGCGCCCGCCGTCAGGAGTTCCGCCGCCGGTCCCGGCGCGGCGTCCTCGCCGACATAAACCCGGCCGTTGCCCTCGCCGTCGATCAGCACGCCTTTCCCGTGCCGGAACGCTCCGGCGAGCAGCGCCGGAGCGTGCTTGGTGCCGCCCAGGTAGTGGATGAGGCAGGGCTCCGGCGAGCGGTACAGCGCTTCCACGAAATCCTGGGCCCGGACCAGCGCCACGCTCACCGTCCCGGGAGCGACGCCCGCCATCTCCAGCGCGGTCGCGAGCAGCGCGGCGGACCGGGCAGACTGGAGCGGCGCGCGCAGGATGACGCGGTTTCCCGCCGCCACGCCGTTCAGAAGGCAGGTCAGGGCGAGCAGCAGGAACGCGTTCTGCGGCAGGATCACGGCGACGGTCCCCCAGGGACAGACGGCCATCCGGATCTGCCGTGTCGCGTTCGAGGTTTGGTACGATTGCGGGGGGGCATCCCCGTGGAAACAGCCAGAAATGTTTCCACTATAATTATCCAGATAGTCGAGACACCCCTCCAGGATTTCGTCGCAATCGCCGACAGTAAAACCGGTTTCCAAAACCATCGCTTGTTGAAGCGGGCGGCGGAGATGAGCGAGTGCCGTGGAGAGACGGACGGCGAGGCTGCCGGCGTCTTCTGCAGGAACCGCCTGCCTCGTGCGCGTCAGGGCCTCCAGTTCGTCGCCGCTGAGCAGACAAACCCCCTGGACGAGGGACCCATCTGCGGGCGAGTGCAGGTGCCACGGGGCACCACCCCCCGCCCGGAAGCCCCAGAGCAGGCTGCTCCGGTCCCACTCCGTGCCCACGTCAGGGATGACCTGTTTCGACATGAATGCTGCTTGCCGCCTTTCTGGTGCGCGACAGGGGGCCGCGGCACAGTGAAAGTATCGGTTTTTTTGAACGTGATATTGAGCGCGGTTCCCGGAACAGGGCGAGACGGCGTCTCGCCTTCCCACAGGCTCAGACCCGTGGAGGCCTTTTGATGTCCTTTTTCAACTGGTCGCGCGCACAGCGGGCGGTGGTCGCCCGCTCCGTCCTCTACGCGGCCGTTTTCGTGGTGATGCTGATCCTCCGGCCCGGCAGCCGCACGTTCTACGACGCGTTCTTCAACACGTATCAGATATTCCCGCCGCTGTTCGCCGGTTTATGCGGGGTCGCGTACGCCCGGCACGGGCGCCACCTCAACGCGTCACGGCAGATGGGGTGGCTCCTGATCGGTGCCGGCTGCCTGTCGTACGCGGTAGGGCAGAGCACCTGGACGTATTACGAGAGCGTCCGGGGTGTCGAGGTCCCGTTCCCCGGCTGGGCGGATGTGGGTTACCTGGGCGTCTTCCCGTTCCTGCTGTCCGGCGTTATCCTGCTGTTCAACAGCACGCACGTGGCGGGCCGTGCCCGCCTGCTGCTCGCCGACGCGTTCAGCGCGATGACCACCACGCGCCCGTACCGCAAGGGGCTGGACTGGGAAGCCGCCCTGGAGGGGATCAGGGCCAACAGCGGCACGCAGTTCGACCCGGGGCTCGCGCGGGCTTTTCTACGAGCCGCCGCGGCGCGGCGCGCGACCCTCGGCGGCCTTTCGCCGGTCGATGGCGAGGAAATGCGCCGGGCGGCGGCCTGAAGAACCACCGCAAATATGCCGATACGTTAACGGTACCGGAGACGGCCCCGGCCGGTCTCGGTGAACACACCGTAACATGTCACAAGCTCCACTATACACTGAAACGCTACAGCGGTTCGAGAACCAGGCTATCGTCACGGTCGCGGCGGGCGCGACGTGCGCCTATCTCGGTGACGAGCGTTCTCTGCGCGAATTCCTGGTCGCGGACGAGACGGCCCGGCATCTGCGCGCGGCGGGCCACACCGTTTTCTCGCTGCTGATCGACGACAGCCTGGACCCGCTGAACGCGCGCCAGCTTCGTGTGGCCGTCAACAAGGACGAGAAGCTACAGGAGCAGTTCCAGGGCTGGTGCGGCAAACCCATCGGCCGGCTGCCGGACCCCTGGGGCTGCCACGCCTCCTACGCCGCACATTTCGAGGCGAAACTCCTCGATCGGCTGCACGACTTCGGGTGCCACCCGACCCTGATCAGCACCGCCGACCTGTACCGCCGGGGCGTATACGCGCCCTACGTGCGTGAGGTGCTGGAGCGGCACGACGAGGTCACGGGCTTCCTCGCGCAGCGGTTCCCCGGCTATACGCCGGACCGGCTCTTCTGGGTCATCTGCCCGTGCTGCGGCTACATGGACGCCACCCGGATGGAGCGTGTGGCGTGCTGGGGCGTGCAGGCGTACTGCGGTCGCTGCGAAAAGAGCCACGGCATCGCCTTCGGCGATCTGGAGGGCAAGCTGAACTGGAAGCTCGATTGCGCCCTGCGGTGGACCCTGTTCAAGATCGACGCCGAGCCCTTCAGCAAGGCGTACCTGGAGCCCAAGGCCGGCACCTTCGCAGTCGCGCGCGCCCTTAGCGAACGCTTCTTCGGGGGCGCCTACGTGCAGCCGTTGCCGTACGGCCTGGTCAAGATGGAGCGGCACCTGAGCGGGCGCGTCCTGGAGTCGCTCCCGGCGCCGGCGCTGCGGAACCTGTTCACCGAGCACCCGGCCACGGACCTGCACCTGACGGCGGACCTGGTCATGACGACCGCGTCGCGCCACGAGGTGTCCGCCGGGACGAGCTATCTGGACGCGGTCAAACAGCTCCTTCCGGTGTGGCTGCTCACGCCGGATGCGCTCACCAAAGGACAGCGCGATCTGGTGGCGCACGGCACCGCCTTTTCCCGCCACTTCCTCGACTCGGAACCGGCGCTCCGTCTGCCCGCACGCGAACATATCGCGGGAGAGGTTCCCGTGGTGCTCGAGGGCCTCCGGTGCCTGCTGCGGCAGATCATCACCCTGCGCCAGACCACCGGTTCGTGCTGGGAGTCGTATCAGGCCCCGGCCAAGCGCCTGCTGGACGACGTGGCGCCCCACAAGAAAGCAGTGCTCCACTGCTTTCGCTCCATCACCGGACAGCAGCAGGGTCTTCCGGTGACACGCGCCCTGTTCCTGCTGCCGCTGACTTACCTGCAACTGGTCGAGCACCTGTTGGATCTGCATCTGTCGGTAGCGGTTCATAACACGGTTCATCCCAAATCGAGTTATGAACCGGAAACGCTGCCGTTGCCGCTGGCGGCGTGATAGCGAAAGGGCCTCCGTCACACCATGAACGCTTTTCTGTCGACCAAACCTGCGACACGCTTCGGCTGTGCCGCCGCGATAGCGGCCTGCTGCATCGCCGCCGCCGCCGCCGCTTCCCCCGCATGGGCGGAGGACGCGGCGGCCCCGGCCACCGCGGCGGCCCCGCCCCCCGCGGCGGCGTCGAGCCAGTTCAAGGTCGGCATCGACTACTACGCCGGTTCCTCCAACCTGGAGGGGACACGCCGCTATTCCGACGGCATGTGGGCCGGCTCCGCCGCCGCCCTGCCCTCCGTCGCGTACGGCGCCTGGGAGGACGGCCGCGGCTACGCGGCTAAGTTCTCGCTCGGCGTGGGCGACCTCTTCAACGGCCCCGACCACACCTACGACCAGCCCGCCGAAGCCTGGTGGCAGTTCCCGGTCGGCAAGGCGCGCGTCACGGTCGGGAAGTACTGGGTGCCGTTCGCGCTGCAGGAGTGGCAGTACGAAACCAAGCCGGGCCTGATGGTGACCTGGTCGGAGCGCGGGAACGACCTGTCCGTCTCCGCCAACCACAACAAGAACACGCGGAGCGCCAACACGTACCTGCGGGCCGGCCACAGCTTCGGCGAGGCTGCCACCGTCGGCCTGTCCTACGCCTCGGGCAAGGGGTTGTCCTACGACAGCGACCACGACCGGGGCTGGGGTGTGGACGCGGCTCTCGCCTGGCAGGGCTGGCGGCTCAGCGGCGAATACGTGCGACTGACGCACGGCGCCCGCGACCCGTTCCGCTTCGGCTCGGCGAAACTCGCCTACGAGGGGCTGGGCGCGTGGACGCCGTATGTGGCCTATTACGACTGGGATGATCGGAGCGAAGCCTTCGGCCGCTTCCGGAGCACGGTGTACGGGCTCGGCTACCCGGTAAGCGCGGGCCTCAAGCTGGAAGTCGCCTACGCTCCCACCTCCGACAAGAACGTCTCCTGGGCGCAGTTGCACTGGACGTGGGAAAGGTAGGAGCATGAAGGCCCAGAGAACGTGCTCGCCCGCGCCTCCGGTTTCGGACGTCACCACCGGCGCCGCGCCGGCGGACGAGAACGCCCAGGTGCGGAGGGCGCTGGAGGCGGGCTATGCCCGCTACGCGGATGCCTTCAAGAGGAAGGACGTCCCGGCGATGGCGGCGATGCTCACGCCGGACTTCTCGATGCGAATGGCGGACGGCAAGAAGGTGAACCGCCAGGAGACCGAAGCGCTCCTCGCGGAGGTGGCCGCCGCGTTCCCTGCCGAACCCGAGATGACCATCACCATCACCGGCCTTTCGGTTCGAGAGAACAAGGCCGTGGTCGACAGCCGCGAAAAGATCGTCGGCATCACCCTGGACGCGCAGAAGCGGCCACACGCCACCGTGATCGTGGAGACGTACCGCGACACGTGGACGAGGACCCGGAGCGGCTGGCGCTTCTCCGGCGTGGAACTCCTGACCTCCCATACCACGGTAGACGGCGGACCGGCCGAGTAGAGCGCTGCGCGAACTCCGGGCGGGGCCGGAGCACAAGCCCCGGCCCCGCCTTTCACGTTCCCGGGACAAACGCCAGCCCGGCGCGCGTGCCGACCCACAGCCCCTGCGGCACGGCCAGCACCGCCTGCGCCTCCAGGCCGCCCGACGCCTTCGGGTCCAGCAGGCGCCACGCCCCGCCGTCCGTCTCCTCGTAGACGCCGAGGGGCGTGGCGGCGAGGGCGCGGCGGGTCCCGGGCAGCAGGCCGATCGCCCGGATCGCGAACCCGCGCGGGTCCAGGACGCGCCGGAAACGGCCGCCGCCCGCCGGTTCCCATTCGAGCAGGCCGCCCGTGTACGTGCCGACGAGCAGCCGTCCGTCCGGCGAGGCGGCGATACAGGTAATCCAGTCGTCGGTCAGCCCGTGCGCCTCGTGGAAGTGGCGGTAGGCGCCCTCCTTGTAGCGCAGGAGTCCCTTCTTCTGGGTCCCGATCCAGACCGCGCCGTCTTCGCTCGCCGCGATCGCCGTGACCACCTGCCCCTCCAGTCCCGCGTCCTTCCAGTGGTGCTCCCACGCCCCGCCGCCGTCCGTCGCGGCCCAGCCGGCCCAGCCGCCGATGAGCAGGCGGGCGCCGCCGCGGTCCGGCGCCATGGCGAAGACCTGCGGTCGCGGCAGGTCGCCTTTGGCGAACGCCGGGCGCCAGCCCCCGGTGCCCGCGTCGAGCCGGTCCACCTGGCCGGTCGCGTGGCGCACGAGCAGGGCGTTGCGGAAGACGACGAGCCCGCGCGTCCAGTCCGCGCTCAGGCCCCCGGCGGTCCTGGTGACGGGCGTCACGGCCCCGCTTCCCGGCTCCACGCGTAGCAGGCCGCGGTCGAACGTGGCGGCCCACAGCGCGCCGTCGAACGCGGCCAGGCCGTAGATGTCGGCGCTCGGGAGCGCGTGCGGGATCGCCCGCCGGTTCCACGCGGCCCGGCCCGGCTCGAAGTCCCACACGCCGTCAAAGGCCGTCCCGACCGCCAGACGCCCCCCCGGCAGGGCGGCCAGGGCGGTGACGAAGCGGCACGGCTCAGGCGTCGCGCCCGCCAGGCGCTCCCAGCGCTTCGCGCCCGTGCCAGCCAGACGGTACAGCCCGTCGCCGTACAGTCCGGCCACGACCTGGCCGTTGCCCGGGAGCAGTGCGCCGACGTGGCTGGCCGGCGAGTTCGGCGGCAGGGCGATCTCCTGCCAGCGCCCCTGTTGGAAGCGCCACAGGCCGAGCGTGGTCGCGAGCCAGACGTCGCCCCGGTCGCCCGCCGCGAACGCGGTCACCGTGCCGGCCCGGGGCGCGTTTTTGTCGTCGCTTGCCGGCGGCAGGGGGAAGCGCTGGTTGTCGGCGAGCCGGAGCAGGCTCCGCCCGGTGACCGCCCAGCCCGTGCCGGAAGGTGCCGACGTGGTGCGCCACACGTCGGCGTCCTTCGCCGCGGGGCCGGCGATCCGGGGGCGCCAGCCGCCGTCAGAAACCTGCCGGAAAAAGCCCCGGTCGGTCGCCACGGTCGTCGTGTCCTCACCGTCCCCTGCCCCGCCTCCGGCGAGCAGGGACCGCACCTCCGTTCCGGCGGGCGCGGCCCGGGTCGTCACCGCACCGCCCGTGCCGATCCGGCTGATGCCGGTCGCGGTCGCCACGAGTGCGCCGCCGCCGCCCGCGACCGGCAGCAGGGCGCGGATGTCGTTGCTGGCGAGACCGTCGCCCGTGGTCCAGCGGCGCGGCGGGGTCGCCGTGATCCCCGATCCCCCCCACCGAAGCACCCCGCCCGCCGTCGCGGCCCAGAGGCTGCCGTCCGGCCCCGACGCGAAGCTCCGGACCTGGTCCGCGCCGGTGTAGACGACCGGCCCGGCCGGGGCGGGGATCGGCGCGGCGGGGCGCGCGGCCCCGGCGGCCAGCCGGCAGCCGACGACGAGGAACAGCGAGGCGGCGAACAGCCCGGCGCCGGCGCCGTTCGTGCGGCGGGGCCGCGCGCCCGGCTTACTCGACGTGCAGATCAAGGCTCACCTCCGTGCGGTTGTGCGCGCCGTCCAGCAGGACGACGGTGACGAGCGCCTGCCCCTTCGGCCATCCCGCGGGAACGCTCAGTCGGCCCTGCCAGGCGCCGCTCTCGCCAACCGCCAGGTCGATGCGCTCGCCCCACGGCGCGACGGCGACCGCGCGGCGCACGCCCTTGCCGGACACGCGGATCTGCACCGGCTCGCCGGGCCGCGCCCGGAGCGCGAGCATGCCGCCCGGGATGTCGATCTGCGGGGCGCTGAGCAGGTTCTCGTAGACGAGGACGAACCGGGAGCGCAGCCCGTCCTTCTGGACGACGATGATCGTGACCCGGTACTCGCCGGACGGCGTGCCCCAGGGGATGTCGAACCGCCCGCTCCAGACACCGCGCGTCTCGTCGTAGATCAGGTTCTTGACGTCCCCGTTGGGGAAAACGGCCACGACCTGTCGGGCGTCCGCGGGCGCTTTGACGGCGATATAAGGGTCGCCGCCCCCGCCGCCCGTCCACTGGGTGTTCGTTTCGACCTTCTGCTTGGCCAGCACCTTCCGGTAGTGGTCCAGCTCCTCCTGCGGGATGGCGAGCAGCGCCGTGAACCGACTCACCACCACGAAGCGCTTCGAGAGCCGCACGATCTCGTCGCGGAAGTCGCGGCGGGCGGCGTTCTGGAGCGCGTCGATGCGCTTGTCGGCCCAGAGCGCCGCGGCCGGGTTATCGCCGACGTCGGAGACGCGCTCGCCGCTCAGGGGCACCGTCATGCGCAGGACGCGCCGGCGCCGCCGGCTGCCGGCCGTTTCATCGTAGACGGAGACGTAGAGCGTCTGCGGGCGCGTGTACCGCCCGACGATGTGCAGGCGGCCCCAGGCTTCCGTCTGCCCGAAGTCCGTGGGCATCGACAGGCTGGTTCCCGGGCGGCTCCGCAGGACGATGCGCGGGCGCCGCATGTCGCGCGGCGCCGTGATCGACAGGGCGAAGAAGCCCTCACGCCGCCCGGTCATCAGCGAGAAGACGGATCGGGCGACGCCCTCGGTCTCGCGCTTGATCGTGACCCGCCAGTTCTGTTGGGGCAGGAACCGGCCGGCCAGCCGCAGCGCGGCGCCGCCGCTGACGGCCACCTCTTCGGCCGACTCGACGCCGTCGGCGCTCCCGGACGGCGCCGCCTGCAGGATCTGGGCGGCGTTGCTCGACAGGTCGCCGCGCCCGTGGTCCATCACGGTCACCTGCGCGTCGACGGCGAGGGGCTTCAGGGCGCCGCCCCGCGCGCTGCCCTGCGTGAGCGGCAGCTCGAAGTGCGCGCCTTCGGCGTCGGTGTCGAGCATCTGCACCAGATCGATGACGATACGCAGGTCCTGCTTCGGCTCGACCGGGAAGATCTGCGCGTGGTAGTCCTGGGCGCTCGGCCGGTCCATGATGCCCGGGTCGCGGCCCCGGCTGGTGACGGCGCGGTAGATCTTCCACGCCTCGTCGTTGTCGTACATCTTGCCGGGGATGAAGCGTTTGCCGTAGTAGTAACCGAAGCCGGTCAGCACGGTGTCCCTGGGGACGTGCAGGTTCACCGCGGCCTCGATCCGCACGTCGTGGTTGTTCTCGGCCAGATAGCGGATCCGTGTTTTGGCGAGCGGGCCTTCGATGATCGTCCGGCTCGACAACTCCTTGAGCGGCATCGCGGCATAGGTGTCGCGGTTGTGGACTTCGATGGACGGGCGGCCGTCGTCGCTCTGCGCCCGCGCGACCGGCATAGCGGCGAAGCAGAGC
>CADCTO010000037.1 GCA_902805585.1 uncultured Armatimonadota bacterium
GGCCGGGGCCGGAGACCTTTCAAGCGTGCGCCTTGTCATCGCCGGAGCGGAGCGGGTGCGGGGGGAAACGCGCCGGCTCTGGGGTGACGCCGGGGCGACGATCCTGGAAGGGTACGGCGCGACCGAATGCGCCCCGGTGATCGCCTGCAACGTGCCGGGCGACAACCGCCCCGGCACCGTCGGCCCGTTTCTCCCCGGCATCGATTGGCGTCTGGAGCCGGTGGAAGGCGTCGCGGATGCGGGACGCTTGCACGTGCGCGGTCCGAACGTCATGAAAGGTTACGTCGGCGCGGTCCCGGGGACCGTCGAGACGCCGGCGAACGGCTGGTACGACACCGGCGACATCGTGGCCGTCGACGCGGGCGGCTGCGTCGCCATCAAGGGACGCGCCAAGCGCTTCGCCAAGATCGGCGGCGAGATGGTCTCGCTCGCCGCAGTGGAAGCCCTGGCGGAGGGGCTGTGGCCCGAGCACGCCCATGTGGTCGTGAACCTGCCCGATGCCCGAAAGGGCGAGCAACTCGTGCTCGTCACCGACAAGCCGAACGCCAACCGCGACGCGCTCCTGGCCCATGCCCGCGCGAAAGGCTATCCGGAGCTGTGGACGCCCAAGGCCGTGCTCGTGTGCGTGATCCCGATGCTCGGATCGGGCAAGATCGACTACCCGGCGACGGCCGAGATGGCGCGGAGCCTCATGCGGATGCCCTGAGAGCCCATCCGGGAAGTTTGGACTCCCGATCAGCGGGTTGCGGCGAGACGCCTAAGCATGAGGCGGATCATGGCGAGGCGCACAAAGGCGGCCGCCTTGCGGGCGTGACGCTCGTAGTCGCGGGCCAGCCGCCGGTTTCGGCTGATCCAGGCCAGCGTCCGCTCCACGATCCAGCGTTTAGGGAGCACCACGAAACGGTGGCGGTCGCAGCGCCGCACGATCTGGAGTTCCCAACAAGCCGGTCCGGGCAACGGCGGCCTCCATCTTGCGCCCCTGGTAGCCCGCATCCGCGATGACGCGCTCGACAAAGGGGAAGAGCCGCCGCGCCTCCCGCAGCAGCGCCTCCGCCCCGTCCCGGTCCTGCACGCTGGCCGGATGGACGTTGACGGCCAGCAACAGGCCCAGCGTGTCGGTCAGGACGTGACGCTTGCGGCCGACCACCTTTTTGCCCGCATCATAACCGGACGGGTCGAGCGAGGCCCCCCTTTGACGGCTCCTTTCGCGGTCTGGCTGTCGATGATGGCCGTGGTCGGGCTGGCCTCCCGCCCTGCCGCCTCCCGCACCTCAACGTAGAGCACGTAATGGATGCGCGAGAGCGTGCCGTCCCAGTCCCACAGGTCCAGGTACGCCCAGACCGTGCTGCGCGGCGGCAAGTCCTTCGGCAGCGCCTTCCACTGGCACCCGGTCCACAGCACGGAGACGATGGCGTTCAGGACCTCCCGGACATCCACGGTCCGAGGACGGCCGCCGCGCTTGGCCGGGCGGATGAGTGGGGCGACCAGCGCCCATTCCGCATCGGTCAGATCACTCGGGTAGCGCAGCCCCTGCCGATCCGCCGCCGCTCGATGCTCCGGCTTCCACATCCCTCACCCTCTCGACCCAGAAAGGAGTAGGGAATCACAACCAACTCTCACACCTCAACTTCTTCCCGGATGGGCTCTTATACCGGCGCGCGCTTGAGGTGACTCGCGTAGGCTTCCCATGGTGTCCCACGGCTGATTCAGTGCCGTCCTGCTTTGACGGGAGGGCGGTATGGGACAGGGACTAGCGATCCGGGAGGACGTCGCGACGGCGGCGGAGCTGCGGCGGCTGGCCAAGAAGGAGCCTCGCCGGCGCACGGCGCAGCGGATGCTGGCCATCGCAAACGCGCTGGAGGGGATGAGCCGGGCTGACGCGGCGCGAGCCGCCGGGATCGAGCGGCAGGCGCTGCGAGATGCCGTTCTGCGCTTCAACGCGGAGGGACTGGCGGGCTTGGTGGACCGCCCCTATGGCCGCCGACCTGAGCGCCTCAGCGAGGGCGAGCAGGCCGTGCTCGTGAACCGGGTTTTGCGCGGGCCCGATCCGGAGCGGGGCGAGCCGTCGAGCTGGACGCTGCCGGACCTGTGCCGCTTCATCGAGGAGCGGTTCGGCAAGACCATGTGCCCGCAATCCATGTCGCGGGTCGTGCGCCGGCTCGGGCTGTCGAAGCAGAAGGCCCGGCCCGTCCACCCCCAGCGCAACCCGCGGGCCGCCGAAGCCTTCGCCAAAAGGGGCTTTGCGACGCCGTAGCGGCCACGGCCGAGGTCCATCCGGACAAGCAAGTCGCGCTCTGGTTCATGGACGAGGCCCGGGTCGGCCAGAAGGGCCGGACCGGGCACCGCTGGTGGGTGCGGGGCCAGCGCCCGCCGGGGCTCGCCGACAAGCGCTTCGCGTCGGCCTACATCTTCGCCGCCGTGCGCCCCGCGACCGGCGAAGACTTCTGCCTTGTCCTGCCACGGGTCTCGACCGAGGCCATGGACCGCTTCCTCCTCGACTTCGCCGCCACTGTCCCGGCCAACACGCACGCTCTCATGGTGCTCGACGGCGCCGGCTGGCACAACGAGCGATCCGTCACGATCCCGTCCAACGTGACCTTGGTGGAGTTGCCGCCTTACAGCCCCGACCTCAACCCGGTCGAGCGCGTCTGGCTTTACCTCCGCGAACGCTACCTCTCCCACCGCCTCCTGGCCGACTACGACGCCGTTGTCGATGCCTGCTGCCGGGCCTGGAACGCCCTCACCGCAGAACCAGGCCGCATCAAGTCCCTCTGCGCCTACCCCTACCTCGCAAAGATCAGGGCATAAGCGCGGCGGTATTAGTCGGGACGATTTCGACATAGCCAGAGGTGGGGTTCGGCGTCGTCGGCACGTAGACGG
>CADCTO010000038.1 GCA_902805585.1 uncultured Armatimonadota bacterium
GAAGCATTTCCGCCGCGCGGGTATCACATTTTATACCTATAACACGTTTATATCCATAGCACGGTAAGGAGCGATTCATGATGCGACGCACTTTAGGTACCTGCCTGATCCTGCTGTCGGCGATGCTTGTGGGGCCGCTTGCGGGCGGCTGCGGGGGACGCAGTTTCGACGAGATCAGGCGTATCGTGGCCGACCCCTTCTCGTACGAATCCAAGGACGTCAATGTCAAAGGCCGCGTGATCAACGTCTTCGACCCGACCCGCGGTCTGCTGGGCCTGTCCGCCTATCAGGTCGATGACGGCACGGGCAGGATCTGGATCATCAGCCGGACCGGCGCCCCGTCCCGAGGCCAGGAGGTCGGGTTGAAGGCGCGTGTCCGCCGGGATCTCAAAATCGGCAACGAGCTCTTCGGCGGCGCGGTCCTGAACGAGATCGAACGCAGCCGGCGCTGAGCGGGCCCGGGCCGGAAACGGCCCGGGGTTTCGTTTGACGAACGCCCCGCGCTGTTGTACAATAGGCTTAAGATATATGAAAGCCTATTCATACGTGAACAGCCGGGTACACGCGGACGGAGTCGCCGTTTTCGGCGGGGACGTTTGTGACGTTTCCGCCGTGGACGAGGACCGGGTCGCGGTTCTGCGGCCCGGCAACCTGGGGGTGCACGACACCGCCCGGCTCGCCGGGCTTTTCGCCGCCCTGTCGGAGCCGACGCGCCTGCGCCTGCTGGACGCGCTGTCCCGCACGGACGAGATGTGCGTCTGTGACCTGTGCGCGCTGCTGAACCTGCGCCAGTCGAACGTGTCGCACCAGCTGCGGCTGCTGCGCGAACTGCGCCTGGTCAAAAACCGACGGGCGGGCCGGCTCGTGTTCTACGCGCTGGACGACGACCACGTGCGCCGCCTCCTCAGCGACGGCCGGGGCCACGTGCGGGAGGCGGCCGGCTCGTGAACAGTGCCCCCACCACGAAGGAACAGACGGTGACGGTCCCCCTGCGCGGCGGCGCGGAGCTGGCGTGCGGCCTGTGCGCGGACCGGCTCCTGGACGAGCTGCGCGCGCTGCCGGGCGTCCAGACGGCCAGCGTGGACGCGGCGTCCAACCAGCTGCGCGTTTCCGTCGACCCGCAGCGCCTGTCGGCCTCGGACGTCGCCACCCAGGCGCAGGCGGTCGGCGCGCGGCTGGCCGCCTCGTTCGGGCACCGGACGTACCGGGTCGGCGGCATGGACTGCACCAACTGCGCCCAGTCCATCGAGAAGTCGGTGGGCGCGCTCCCGGACGTGCTGTCGGCGACCGTCAACTTCCCGGCCGCGAAGATGCGCGTGGAGTACCGAGCCGGGACCGGGGACGTGGAACAGATCGTGCCGCGGGTCGAGGCGCTCGGGTTCACGCTGGAAGACGTGCGGGCGCAGGCCGGGCCGGCACCGGCCCGGCCGTCGTTCGTGCGGCGGCTGGCGTCGCCCGCCGCGCGGGTCGCGGCCTCGGGCGCGCTCCTGCTGGCGGGGCTGATCCTGGAACACGCCACCCGCGCCCCCGAGCCGTGGCCCGACGTGCTGCTGGCCGGGAGCGTGCTGCTGGGCGGCTACCGGTTCGCCCTGGCGGGCTTGCGCGCGTTGCGCATGCGCACCGTCGGGACCAACCTCCTCATGGCCCTGGCCGCCGCCGGCGCCATCGTTCTCGGCCACTGGGAAGAGGCCGCCGCCGTCGTCTTCCTGTACGCGCTGGGCGAGACGCTGGAGGCCGCCGCCATGGAGCGCACCCGGCGCTCGCTGGGCGCGCTGATCGACGCCGCGCCGTCCGAGGCGGTCGTCCGGCGCGGCGCTTCCGAAGTCACGGTGCCCGCGAGCAGTCTGGACGTCGGCGACCTCGTCGTCGTCAAGCCCGGCGCGAAGATCCCGGCGGACGGCGTCGTCGTCGAGGGCGTCTCCGACGTTTCCGAGGCCGCCATCACGGGCGAAGCCCTCCCCCACGCAAAGCAGGCGGGCGACGCGCTCTACAGCGGCAGCGTGAACGGCAACGGCGTTCTGGCGGTACGGGTGACGGCGCGCGCGGCGGATTCCACGCTCGCGCGCATCCTGCACCTGGTCGAGGAAGCGCAGGCGCAGAAAGCCCCGACGCAGGCTCTGGTGGAGCGCTGGGGCCGCGTCTACACCCCGATCGTGCTGGCCAGCGCCGTGGGGTTGGCCGCCCTCGGCCCGCTGCTCGCGCCGGGGCCGGACTGGGTGTATCGCGCGCTGACGCTGCTCGTCGTCGCCTGCCCCTGCGCGCTCGTGATCGCGACGCCGGTCGCGTTCGTTTCCGGCATCGCGCGTGCGGCGCGGGACGGCGTGCTGGTCAAGGGCGGCGCATTTCTGGAGGCGCTGGCGGGCGCCCGGCAGATCGCCCTGGACAAGACCGGCACGCTGACCGTCGGCAGACCCACGGTGACCGACATCCGCGCCGTCTGGGGCACCGAAGACCGCCTCCTGTCCCTGGCGGCGTCCGTGGAAGCGGCTTCGGAGCACCCCATCGGCGCCGCCGTCGTCGCCGCGGCGGCCGAGCGGGGACTGGTCCTGCCAAAGGCCGTCAACGCGCAGGCCGTTCCCGGACGCGGCGTGTGTGCGGACGTGAACGGCACCCCCGTGCTCGTGGGTTCGGTGGAACTGCTGCGCGAGCGGGGCGTGACGGTGACGCCCGAAGTCGTCCGGCAGGCGGACGCGCTCCAGGAGCAGGGCAAGACCACGCTGCTCGTCGCGCGCGGCGGCATCGTGCTGGGCGTGCTCGCCGTCGGCGACACGACACGGCCGGAAGCCGCCGACGCCGTGGCCGCGCTCGGGCGGCTCGGGCTCCGGCCCACGATCCTCACCGGCGACAACGCCCTCGTCGCCAAAGCCGCCGGCCTGGC
>CADCTO010000039.1 GCA_902805585.1 uncultured Armatimonadota bacterium
GCTGATCCGTCCGGCGGGGGCGCCGCGGCGGCGGCGCCCTCCCCGCCCACCAATCTTCCGCTGGTGTTCACCCGCTTCTTCGGGCGCGAAGACGAAGTCACCGCCCTGGAGCAGGCGCTGCGCTCGGGCGACGGGCGCCTGGTGACCATCACCGGGCCGGGCGGCGGCGGCAAGACGCGGCTGGCGATAGAAACGGCGCGGCGCCTCCAGGACGGGTTCCCCGGCGGCATCTGGTTCGTGCCGCTGGCCGACCTGCAGCAGCCCGAGCGCATCCCCGACGCGGTCGCGGCCGGCCTCGGCGCCGCGGCCTCCGCCCCGGCCGGCGGGGCGCTCGAACGGGTCGTGCGGGCGCTGAGCGGGCCGCCCGCGCTCCTGATCCTGGACAACTACGAGCACCTGGTCGAAGAGGGCGCCGCGTTCGTGCAGGTCCTGCGCGAGCGGGTCCCGGCGCTCACCTGTCTGGTCACGTCGCGGCAGCGCCTGCTGCTGGACGGGGAGCGCGAGTTCCCCCTGCTCCCCCTGGCCACCCCCAGCCTGCCGGGCACCCCGGAGCGCCTGCTGGAGTTCCCCAGCGTCCAGCTTTTCGTGGACCGCGCCCGCGCGATACGCCCCGACTTCCAGATCACCCGCCGGAACGCCGCCGCGCTCGCCGCGCTGTGCGGCAAGCTGGAAGGCATCCCGCTCGCGGTCGAGCTGGCCGCCGCCTGGGCGCAGACCCTGACGCCGACGCAGATGCTGGAGCGCCTGAACCGGCGTTTCGACCTGCTGGTCTCGCGGCGGCGCGACCTGTCGCCGCGCCACCAGACGCTGCGGGCCACGATCGAGTGGAGTTACCGGCTGCTGGCGCCCGACGTGCAGCGCTTCTTCGCACGGCTTTCCGCGTTCCGCGGGGGCTGGACGCTGGAGGCGGCGGAGACGGTCTGCGGGGAGCCGACGGCCTTCGCCTACCTGGCCGAGCTTCAGGAACGCTCGCTCGTTGTCGCCGAGGAGCAGCGCGAGGGCTATCCGGAAGCCGTGATGCGCTGCCGCATGCTGGAAACGCTGCGGGAATTCGCCGGCGAGCAGGTCGGGGACGCGGAGCGGGCGGACCTTTGCGCCCGCCACGCCGACTTTTTCCGGGATCTCGCGGAGCGGGCCGAGCCCGAGCTTACCGGCCCGGAACAGGGCCGCTGGCTGGACCGGCTCGAAGCGGAGCGCGACAACCTGCGGGCGGCCCTGGCGTGGTGTTCGGAGGCGGGGAACGTCGAGGCGGGCCTGCGCATGGGAAGCGCCCTGTGGCGGTTCTGGTGGGCGCGCGGACCGCTTTCCGAAGGGCGCGCGCTGCTGGAGAACCTGCTCCGACAGGCGGGGGAGGCCGCGGTGGACGACGCGGTGCACGCGCGGGGCCTGCACGCGGCGGGCAGCATGGCCCTGAACGACGGCGACCTCACGCCCGCGCGCTCCCTTTTCGAGGCGGCCATTCGATTGCGGCGGGAACTGGGGGACGCCGACGGTTTGGCGTCGTCGCTGTACAGCATGGGCCTCACGCTCGACGACGGACCCGGCCGAGAAGCGGCGCGGCCGTTTTTCGAGGAGAGTTTGGCGCTCCGCAGACGGATCGACGACAAGCTCGGCATGGCGGCCTGCATCTCGGGGCTGGCGTCGCTGTCCATGAAGGACGGCGACTTCGCCGCGGCCCGCGCGCGCTTCGAGGAGGGTCTCGCGCTCCGCCGGGAGATGGGCGACACGCCGGGCACGGTCTACATCCTCAACAGCCTCGCGCAGGTGGCCTTCGGACAGGGCGACCTGGCGGAGTCGGGGGCGCTGCTGGAGGAAAGCCTGACCCTGGTGCGCGCGATGGGGCACCGGCAGGGCACCGCGATCATCCTCAGCAACCTGGGCGGGCTCAACAGCCGGCTGGGCGACCACGCCGCCGCGCGCGCCCATCTGGCCGAAAGCCTGACGCTGCTGCGGCAGCTCGGCGACAAGCGCTTCGTGATGGGCGCGCTCGAAAACTGCGCCCTGCTCGAACACGGCCTGGGACGGGGCGCGCGCGCCGTGCGGCTCTGGGCCGCGGCGGAAGCGCAGCGGGACGCGCTGGGCGTCCCGTATCCCAACGATCCCGAAGAGCTGGAGACCATCGTGGCGGACGTGCGCGCGGCCATCGGCGGCCGTGAATTCGCCAGCGCCTGGAACGAGGGGCGGCGCATGTCGCGGGAAGAGGCGCTGGCCTACGCCCTGGAACAGGAGTCGGAGCAGGAAGCGCCGCAGCCCGAAGCGGCGGCGGCGCGCTGAGGGAAATCCCTCCGCACGGGGCCGCACAACAGGAAACAATATCCCCCGCACACGATTTGCACACGCCTGCCTGGTACAATCGTGGTGGTAACGAACTGACGGTACGGAGGATTTGATGAGGTTTGACAAACGGATCGTGACGGGCGTCGCCGCCGGCGCGGCGGCTCTGGGGCTGGTGTCCGCAGGCGCCGGCCGGCTTACGGCCCAGGACAGCGGCGGCTTTCAGGTCATCCTGAGCGGCCTGGACAACCCGCGCGGGCTCGCCTTCGCGGGCAACGGCGCCCTGTATGTCGCCGAGGCGGGGCGCGGCGGGGACGGGCCCTGCCTGCCCGGCGAGGGCGGGCCGGATGTTTGCCTCGGGCGCACCGGCGCCGTCACCCGGCTGTACCGCGGGGTGGCGCGGCGCGTCATCACCGGGCTGCCCTCGCTCGCGGCGCCGGACGGCAGCGGCGCGACGGGCCCGCACGACGTTTCGATCCACGGCAACGGCAATCCGCAGGTCGTCATCGGGCTGGGCGACAACCCCGACGTCCGCATGGCCTTCCCCGACGACAACCCGATACGGCGCCTGGGCTTCCTGGCCGAACTGCGGTCCGGGGGGAACCGGCTCTCCTACACCCACGACGTTTCGCGCCACGAGTTGAAGAACCCGGACCGCGATGTCGTGGACAGCAACCCGTACTCCGTCCTCGCCGACGACAGTGCGCAGATCATCGCCGACGCGGGCGGCAACTCGCTGCTGCGCGCGGCCAAGAACGGCACGATCAAGACGCTGACCGTGTTCCCGCCGCAGCTCGTGGACGCGCCGCCGTTCCTCGGCCTGCCGCCCGGCACGCAGATCCCGGCGGCCTCGGTGCCCACCTGCGTCGCCATCGGCCCCGACAGCGCCTATTACGTCGGCGAGCTGACCGGCTTCCCGTTCCCGGTCGGCGGGGCGCGCGTGTGGCGGGTCCCGCAGAACGGGAGATCGCCGCAGGTGTACCGCAGCGGCTTCACCAACGTCCTCGACATCGCGTTCGCCAGGGACGGCAGCCTGTACGTCCTGGAGCACGCGGCCAACGGCCTGCTTTCCGGCGACCCGGCCAGCCGGATCATCCGGGTCTCGGCCGACGGCTCCCAGCGGACGACCATAGCCGACACGGGACTGACGAACGCGACGGCCATGGCGATCGGCCGGGACGGCGCGCTCTACGTCTCCAACAACGGCACCTCCGCCGGCACCGGCCAGGTGGTCCGCATCGTCCCCTGAACACGGTCCGCGAAGGAAAAGGGGCGGCTGCGTCGCGACGCAGCCGCCCCTTTTTCGTTTCTGAAGATTTTTTCCGCGGACCGCCGCTGCACACGCTTTTGCACACGTTCTGCACACGCCCGCCCTGTAGCATGGGGTCATCAACGCCGATTCGTGAGGAGAAAACCATGCACCAGACGTCGCAACCGCAGCAGCAGCAGCCGATCCTCGTTCCCGCCGGCCGGGGCCGCGCCTTCGACCTGGGCGACCACCGCGCCGAGTGCGTCCTGGACGCCGAACAGACGGGCGGCGCGTTCTCGCTCTTCCGCGCGGAAGCCGATCCCGGCTCCGCCGTCCCGCCGCACGTCCACACCCGCGAAGACGAAGCCTTCTATGTCACGGCGGGCCGCTTCGCCGTCCAAACGGGGGACCGGAGCGTCGAACTGGGACCCGGCGAATTCGCCTTCGCCCCCCGGGGCGTCGTCCACGCCTGGCGCGTCCTCGGTGACACCCCGGCTCAGGGCGTGGTCCTGACCACGCCGGGCGGCTTCGAGACCTTCTTCGCCGATATGGAACGGATCGGCCGCCCGTCGGACCCCACCGCCCTGGCAGAGATGATGGCGGCGTTCGCGCGCCACGGCCTCCAGATGGGCGCGCTTCCCGCCGCCCGTGAAGCCGCGCCCGCGCCCGCACGCCATCGGTTCGATCTGGGCGACCACAGCGCCGTGCTCCTGGCCGATGCGGAGGAGACCGGCGGCGCGTACGCGCTCCTGGACGTGAACGCGGAGCCCGGCGGGGGCACGCCGCCCCACACCCACACCCGCGAGGAGGAGACCTTTTTCGTCCTCGAAGGCCGCTTCGCCATCCTGATCGGCGGCCAGACCGTCGAGGCGGGACCCGGCGACTGCGTGTACGCCCCCCGCGACGTGGTGCACGCCTGGCGGAACGCGGGCGATACGCCCGCGCGGATGCTCGTTCTGGTGACGCCCGGCGGCATCGAACGCTTCTTCACCGAAGTCGAGCGGATCACCGCCCGGGCCGCGGGCGTGCTGGACGCTGCCGTGCTGGAGAAGGTGATGGCGCTGGCCGCGCACTACGGCATGGAGATCGCCGACCCCATCAAGTAGTAGCCCGACGCCACACGCGAAATAGGAACAGGAATAAAAGATAAATGAGAAGCAGTACCACCCTGGTCGCAGGTCTTTCCCTTCTGACCGTCGCCACCGCCGTCGCCACCGCGGCGCCCAAGAAGCCCGCGGCCAGAAATCCGGCGGCCACCAAGAAGCCGGGTGGACCGATCGTGCTGGGCACCCGGCAAATGGCCGGCGACTTCGGCAAGTTCGGCACCACCTATACCATCGGCAAGGACGCGCCCATCAACTTCACGCTCCGGAGCGCCGAGTACGCGGTGCGCCCCTTCAGCGTCGACGGGAACGCGTGGGTCCCGAACAAGGACCAGAAGGTGCTCGTGCTGCACTTCACCGTGCACAACCCGCAGCCGCAGGAGGAGAACTTCTACTGGGCCGACCTGCGCTTCACCGCGGTGGACGCTCAGGACAAGAACCACGAGTACGTCCAGGCCATCACCCGCGAGGGGACCCGGGTCGCGGTGAACCAGAACCTGAAGCCCGCGCAGAAGATAGACTTGGTCACCGCCATCCTGGTGCCCGCCCAGGGCGAGATCCCGAAGCTGATCGTGCAGCGCGAGGAGGGCGCCCCGGTGATCCGCTACGACCTGCGCGGCAAGGTCAAGGGCCTGCCGGAACCGATCGCCGACCCGGCCGACGCGACCGGCGCCACCGCCCGGGCCGAAGTGCCCGCCAAAGCCGGCACGTTCTACCCGCTCGGTGAGTTCGACCTGAAGCTGGACGCCGTCGCCTACACCGACGAGGCGCTGCTGGAGCGCGAGCTGGAAGCGGGCAAGCGCTACGCCACGGTGACGGTCACGATCAAGAACACCACGTCCGAGGAGCACGGCTACTACTGGGCCAACTTCGCCGTCGAGCTGATCGACGCCGACGGGGAGAAGGCGGACTACACGCAGGCGCTGGTCAAGGCGTCGCGCAACGAGGCGGCCCAGGGCAAGCTCAAGCCGGGCGAGGAGGGCCGTTTCCGCTTCTTCTTCCCGGTCCCCGCCAACGTCGAGGCCAAGACCCTGAAAGTCGGGCTCGCCGTGTCCGTCGATGGCGAAAGCGCGCGAACCTATGCGTTCGACCTGGCCAGCGCGGCGAGCGGCGGCGTGACGGCCGCTTCTAACTGAACAACATCGTACGAAACGAACACGAAACCACGAGGCGAAACAAACCATGTTGAACACGAAGACGATCCTCCCCGTTCTGTGCCTGTCGCTGCTGGCGACCGGCGTCACCGAAGCGGTGCCTAAGAAGAAACCGGCGGCCGCCCGGAAGCCCGGCGGCCCCATCGTTCTCGGCACGACGCAGCTGGCCGGCGACTTCGGCAAGCTCGGCACCACCTACACCATCGGCAAGAGCGCTCCGCTCAACTTCACCCTGAAAAGCGCCGAATACACCGTGGCGCCCTTCACCCTGGGCAACAACTCCTGGGTGCCGAAGGAGGACGAGAAGCTGCTCGTGTTGCACTACACCGTCCATAACCCCCAGCCGCGCGACCAGGGCTACACCTGGAGCGACCTCCTGTTCACGGCCGTGGACGCACTGGACAAGAACCACGAGTTTATCCAGGCCGTGGGCCGCGAGGGGACCCAGCAGGTGCTGAGCCAGTCGCTCAAGCCCGCGCAAAAGATCGACGTGTATTCGGCGATCCGCGTCCCCGCCAACGGGGAGATTCCCAAGCTGATCGTGCAGCGCGAGCGCGGCGCCCCCGTCATTCGCTTCGACCTGCGCGGCAAGGTGAAGAAGCTCCCCGAGGGTGTGGCCGATCCCGCTGACGCGACCGGCGCGACCGCGCGCGCCGAGGTGCCCGCCAAGGCCGGCGAGTTCTACCCGCTGGGCGAGTTGTCCGCTCGGCTCGATTCCGTCGCCTACACCGACGAGGCCCTCCTCAACCGGGAGCCGGGCGCGGGCAAGCGCTACGCGACGGCGATCTTCACGATCAAGAACGCGACGGCCCGCGAGCAGTCCTACTACTGGGGCAGCTTCCTTCCCGAACTCATCGACGCCGACGGGGAGAAGGTGGCCTACACCCAGGCGCTGCTGAAGGCCACGCGCAACGAGAAGACCGACGGCAAGCTCAACCCGGGCGAGGAGGCGCGCGTCCGCTTCTTCTTCCCGCTCCCGAGCGACGTGGACGCCAAAACGCTGAAGCTGGCGCTCGGCCTGTCCATCGACCAGCGGGTCGCGCGGACCTATGCCTTCGACCTGGGCAGCGCGACGGGAACGGCGGCCGCCGCAGCGGCCGAATAACGACCGAAGAAAGGCGGCGGCCGGGGGCCGCGCGGAAGGAAGGAACCCGATGAGAAACGCAGCGTACCCGATGATGGCGGCCCTGACCTTCGCCGCCGCCGTGCCGTGCGTCGTGGCTCCCGCTCCGGTATGGGCGGCGCCGGAGGACGAGGTCGAGGTGGCCGGCGCATCCCGGCTTGCCCCGATCGTGCTGCCGAACGACGCCCACCGCTCCACCAGCGCGCCGGAGCTGGCGAAGTTCGAAGCCGCCCTGCGGAAGACCGCCGAAACGAACCACGGCAAGATCGGCAAGGTCGAGGTGCTGATCTGGAAGGGCCGCCGGGCCAAGGACGCCATGAAGCAGCTCCCCGAGCGTCTCAAGGAGGCCGGCTACAACTGCGTCACGCGCCCCGCCTTCGACGCGGAGCCGGGCCGCGTGACGCCGCTCGCGGCCGTACGCAAAGACAAAAAGGACGACATCCTGGGCATGTGGATCCAGTCCGGCGACTACGCGCTGCTGGTCTGGGGCATCTACAAGCCGGACAACCCGGAAAACCCCGGCCACCCCGTCGGCACGCCGCCGGCCAGGAAACCGCAGTCCGGCGCCAGACCGGGCGCCGCCAGGCCCTCCTCTGAGGAGCAGAAGCGCCTGGACGGCGCCCTGGAGCAGGCCATCGAGGAAGGTACGGCGGCAGAGGTCAAGAAGCTGCTGAAAGAGGGCGCGGACCCCAACGGGAAGATCGGAAACCTGCCGTTCCTCCAGGTGGTGTGCGCGCGGGCCAAGATGGACGAGCGCCTTGAAAAAGCCGCGACCCTGCTGGACGCGGGCGCGGACCCGGAGCGCGGGGACGGCGACAGCTTCACCCCGCTCATCACCGCCGCGCTCAAAGACGACGTCGCCCTGATAGATCTGCTCCTCGATAAGGGTGCGGACGTGAACGGGGCCACGCCCAAGGGCAGCACCGCCCTGCACGCCACCGCCCTCGTCGGCCACGTCGAGGCGGCGAAGCGTCTGCTGAAACGCGGGGCGGACGTGAACGCGCGGACGGGGGGCAAGACCGCGCTCCAGCTCGCCGAACAGACCAAGCAGATCGCCCTCGCGGAACTGCTGCGCGAGGCAGAAGGGGCACGCACCGCCTCCGGGGAGTGAGCGAGCCGCGGATCGAGGCAAAGCCGGAGGGCGTTCCGTACGCCCTCCGGCTTTTTTTGCATATCTGCCCGCGGAATCCCGCTGTTCACGATTTTGCTCACGCTCTGCACACGGCGGCCGTGTACGATGGGACCATACAAAACGGACGTGCCGGCGCCGGGCCGGCAGGAGAGAGCAGCCAGATGGAATCCAAGAACACGAAGACCACCGCCCAGGGTGCGGTCGTCTGGGCTGTGCTGGGTATCTGCGTGGTGCTGGGCGTGGCGAGCGACCGGCCGGCGACGTCGCAGGCGGCGCCGGTCGTCCAGGTGAGCGACACCAACGACGTGATGTCAGGCGCTATGCCCAAAATGCCGTCATTCCCCCGGCTCGCCCCGAAAGCGGGCCACCTCCGCGGGCACGTCAAGGACACGCAGGGTCGGCCGCTCAAGGGCGCCTCGGTCATGATCGTGCCGCCTGCCGTCTTCGGCTCAGGATGGTCGAGCCGGGCCATCAAGGGCAAGACCGACGCGAAGGGGCTGTACGAGATCCCGGTCCCCGTCGGCGGATGCACGGTGTACTGCGCCGGCTACGCCATCGACTACCGCGGCACCCGTCTCGCGCTGCCGCTGCACCCCGTCGACGGCGAACTGGACTCGATCCCGCCCGACAAGGGCGACGTCGAGAACTTCGTCGTCCTGCCCTACGGCGTCGCCAGCAAGTCCAGCGTGGCGGAAAACCCCGTCTACAGCGGCGGCTACTACGGCGCGTCGTTCACGGTCGGCTACAGCCTGACCAGCCCCGGCAGCTCCTACGCCCCGCCCGGCAGCATCCCGGAGGGTTCCGAAGTAGAGATCACCCTCACCCCCGATGGCCCGTTGGTCGACGGGAGCGCGGGGGGCGCGTTCGTGATCCGCCGGAAGCTGGACAGCGGCGTCTACTTCCAGGTCAACAACGTCCCCATCGGGAGCTACAAGATCGCCGCCCGCCTGCGGACCGAGAAAGGCGTCGAAGCGCTGCGTCTGTCGGAGAACGTCCGGCGCGCCGCGAAGGGCGGTCTGACGCCCAAGGAGTCGGCCACCGGCGAGGCCACGGTGCTCTTCCGCTCGGAAAGCGCCGACCCCGTGATCCTCCGGGTGCCCCTCGGGAACATGGAGCGGCTGGAGCTGCTCATCGGGCGCGTCACGGCGGACTGACGGAAGGGACGCGGCAGACAGGTCGCGCGGAAGAAAAACCATGATGATCGATGCAGCCATCCCGGCGTCCGGGCCGCTGCCACGGCAGGGCACGTCCAGGATCGTCCGGCCCGGCGAGGGCGAAACGCTCGCCGGCGACGGCGGCCGGTTCCTCCTGACATCCGCCGAAACCGGCGGGCGGCTCCTGCTGGGCGAGGGCGAAACGGCCGCCGGTTCGGGGCCGCCGCTCCACGTCCACACCCGCGAGGATGAGGTGTTCCTCCTCCAGAGCGGTCACTGCGATTTCGACCTCGACGGCGAGCGCGTGACGGTCGGGCCCGGCGCCGTCGTCTGGGGGCCACGCGGCGTCCCCCACACGTTCCGCGCCCTCGACGACGCACCGGTGCACCTACTCAGCGCGGTGCTGCCCGGCGGCGGCTTCGAGAACTACCACCGGCGCTTCGTCCTCGAGATCGCCACCGGCGCGCCGGTCCTCGGGAACATCGTGCGGATGAACCGCGAGTTCGGTATCACCTTTCTGGCCCCCGAAAGCGTCGCCGACCAGCGCGCGACGCGCGCCGGCGGCACGGCGGCCGCCGAGAAGCCCAAAGTCGTGCGGCCCGGGGAGGGCGAGGTCCGGGAAGCGAACGGGGACCGCGTCCGGTTCCTTCTTTCCAGCGAGGACACGAACGGCCGATGCGCCCTGATCGAACTGGAAACGCCCCCGGGGGGCGGGTCGGAGATGCACGGCCACACGCACGAGGACGAGGTCTTCCTTGTCCAGAGCGGCCGCTACGCGTTCCATCTCGGCGACGAGCGACACGAGGCCGGGCCGGGCGCGGTCGTCTACGGCGCCCGGCCCGGCCCGCATGGGTTCCGCGTGGTCGGCGACGTGCCGGGGCGCATGCTGGTCCTGTTCCTGCCCGGAGGCTTCGAGCGCTACTTCCGGCGCATGCTGGAAGCCTCCGTCCACGGCCGGCCGGCGGACCCGCGCCTCGTCGCGCAGATCAGCAAGGAGCACGGCCTCGTTCTGCCGAAGCGGGCGTAACCTTCCCATTGTCCTGCACAGGCCGGCAGCCGCCCCGGCGCCACCCTGCCCGGCGTGTCGTGCCTGGCCTACCCCGTACGGATGGTCGAGATCGAAGCGACCGCGGTGCGCTGACGGCACGGCACCGGCCGACCGGGGAGCGATCTCAAGGAGAAACCGATGTCTGCTGAAAACGTCACGACCGTCCGAAACCTATACGACGCCTATTCGCGCCGGGACGTGGCCGCGATCTCTGCGGCCCTGGCGCCCGACATCGAACTGATCCAGACGGAACAGCTTCCCTGGGCGGGCAGTACCGCGGGCACGACGGGGCGATGCGCTTTCTCGGCACGCTCGTCGCGCACCTCGACTCACAGGTCGATCTGGAACGCGTCTTCGCGGCGGGCGACCGCGTGGTGGCGACCGGCCACACGCGCGGCACCGTCCGGGCGACCGGCAAGCGTTTCGACGTCCCCGTCGCGCACGTGTATGTCCTGGAGCGGGGCAAGGTGACCCGGATCGAGTTCTACATAGACACCCCGCTGATGCTGGCGGCCCTGCAGCCTTGAAGCGTCGGCGGCGGTAAAGGGCGGCCGGACGATGCATCGTCCGGCCGCCCTTTTTTATATTTTCTTCTTCGCGGCGTACTGTCCACTTTTTGCACACGTTCTGCACACGGCCGCCCTGTAGGCTAGAGTCGTACAAACCGCCGGCCCCGCCGGCCGCGATGAAAGGAACGAGAGAGACCATGATGCTGACGAGTGCCATAAAGCAGAAAAGTGTTCGTTTCCTGCTGCCCGTTGCCGCGATGCTGGCGGCGCCCACGCTGACCGGAGGCGCCTTGCTCGGTGCGCCCAGCGTGGCTGCCGCACAGGAAGACGCTGCCTCCTCGGAATTGACCGGCATCCGGCTGCCCAAAGGTGCGGCGCGCCTGGACCGGATGGCCGGCAGCTTCGCCCGGTTACTGGGCTCCGTCGCCGGCGAGGAAGGGGTCCGCCTCGCGTCACCGGGGCACGAGGCCGAGGTGGTGGTCTGGAGCGGCTCCGCCTACAAGCCCGGCCGCGGCGGGTTCACCAGGACGGCCGTGCGGAACGCGCTGGACGAAGCCGGCTACGCCTGCGAAGACGTGTCCGAGCACAAGATCCGCGACACGAACCCGTTCGACGAACGGTTCGGCTTGCGAGAGGAGAACGACGCGTTCAGACTCCAGATCCAGGACCGGATCAGCTATTTCACGGCCGCGAATGCCGGAAAGCGGCAGACGCTGGTAGGCGTGTGGATCGAGGGGCCGGACCATCTGGCGCTGGCCCTGCTTCCCGTCGGTTTCAAGGCGGAAGCCAAAAACGCGCCGCCCCCCGCCGTCTCGGGCGCCGACGTCCTGATGGTGAAGGACATCAACGACGCGATGAAGGGGGTCGCTCCGCCCCCGACACCCGCCTTCCCCAAGATGGCGCGCAAGCCGGGCACGGTCCGCGGCATGGTCAAGGACCCGGCGGGGCGCCCGGTCGCCGGCGCCCAGATCATCGCCTGGGCGAGCGCGGCCGGCGGCTTCCGCACCGACAGCCGCGCCCGGACCAACGCCCAGGGCGTCTACGAGGTCGTCCTGCCCGTGGGCGTGTGCCAGGTCGTCAACGCCGACTGCCGCGTGCGCTACAACGAGAAGACCTACCTGTTGCCGCTGCACCCCGTGGACGGCGAGCGCGACCATTTCAACTCGAAGGACGGCCACATCGAGCACTTCGTGCTGCGCACCTGGGGCGCGGCGGGGCCCAACGCCGAGCAGAGCCCGCAGTTCGGCAGCAACTACTACGGCGGCCACATCCGCCTGCTGGAGTACGTCGACGAAGGCGGCACCTTCGAGGTGACCCTGGAGCCGCAGGGGCCGCTGCTCGGCGGCGTCAAGGGCCGCACGCTCGTGTTCCGCTTCCCGAACAAGGGCGGGAGCGAAGTTTTCCTAAACGACATCC
>CADCTO010000040.1 GCA_902805585.1 uncultured Armatimonadota bacterium
CTCCAGCTCCGTCAGGCCGTGACGCCGCTCGGCGTCGATGCGCAGCACCTCGTCGACGGCCTCGCCGTGCTCGCCGCGCCGCCGCAGCAGCGCGCGCACGTCCTCCGGTTCGGCCCGGATCTGTCGGATGTCCAGCATGCGCTCATGGTAGCACAGGCAGGCAGGAGCGTCAAGGCGGGACGGGAGGCGGCGTTCGGCCGCCCGGGATGCCGGTCCTCCGTTTGGCGGCCCCGGCGTTTGATGCCCCGGCGTGAACGCCGGGCTAACGGGAATGGCGCCCGCCTGCGCGGGCTTCTGTTGAGGTGCGGCAGAGCCGCGTTCTCTGACAGCGCCTGCGGAGGCAGGCAACGTTCTCCTATAGCCCGGCGCTCCTCCGGGGCGACCTACCCGCCGGACCGGGAATCGGGCTCGCTTCGCGTCAGGGCGCAGTCTACGGCCTGCTCCACCGTCAGCGCTCGGCCCGCAGCCCATGCGGCCGCGAACACGTCCTCACCCAGGCAGGCGCGCGCCCGGGCCACGAACGGCGCGCGGCGGGCTTGCTCGGACGGTGGGTCCAGTACGCCCAGCGCCTCGCGCACGCTTTCTGCCGCGCCCACCAGGCGCGCCGCCCGTTCGGGCTGTTCCTGCGCCGCGGCCACGCAGCCGAGACCTTCCAGCGCGTACGGCACGCACCAAGTCGCGCCCAGGTCAAGGGCCGCCCTCAGCGCCTCTTCCAGCGAGGCGCGGGCCGTCGCGAAATCGCCTTCGGCAACGGCCAGAATGCCGAACGCCCAGCGCAGGAGTTCGGACACCCACCGGTTCTCGACCGCGCGGGCCGTGGAGCGGCTCTCTTCGAGGTAGGCGCGGGCCGCTTCATAGTCGCCGTGGTCGGTGCTGACGATCCCGAGGTCCATCAGCAGGCCCGCGCTGGCGCCCTGGTCGCCGATCTCGCGGCATATCGCCAGACTCTGCTCGTACCGTTGGCGCGCGCCCTCCCGGTCACACTGCGCTTGGTCCACGTCCCCGAGTCCGCTCAGCGCCGTCGCAACGCCCCGCCGGTCGTCCAGCGCCCGGAAGCTCGCGAGGCAGTCGTCGTAGCAGGTCCGGGCGGCCTCGTAGTCGCCCTGGCACCAGGCAAGCTGTCCTGCACCGTAAAGCGCCTTCGCGTGGTCGGTGGTCGGCTGCGACACGGCGCCCCCCCGCGGCGCCAGGGCCTCCGCCAGACGCTGCCGCCCCTCCGCCAGATGGCTCCGCATCTCCCAGAACCTCCAGAGGGCCGCCACCAGGGCGAGGCTCTTGTCCTCCCCGGCCGGCAAAACCGCGCAGGCGGCAAGCGCGGCTCGGAGATTGTCGTGCTCGGCCTCCAGGCGCCGGAGCCAGGCGACCTGGGCGGGGCCGTGGAGCTGCGCCTCCGCCTGGCGGGCCAGTCCCAGACACCAATCGTAATGCTGCGCGCGCACCTGGGCTTCTTCCCCCGCTTCGCGGAGCCGTTCGCGGCCGTACTGGCGGACGGTCTCCAGCAAACGGTAGCGCGTCTCCGCGGCGGTGCCGCCGTCGGCATCCTCCACGAGCACCAGCGACTTGTCGACCAGTTCCCCCAGCAGGCCGAGCGCTTCCCAGCCCTCGATCTCGTCGCACTCGCAAACCGCTTCGGCGGCGGACAGGGTCCACCCGCCCGCGAAAACGGCCAGGCGGCGGAGCACGGCGCGCTCCTTTTCCCGGAGCAGGTTATAGCTCCAGTCGATCATCGCCCGGAGCGTCTGGTGCTTGGGCAGGGCGGTGCGGCTTCCTCCGGTCAGGAGCCGGAAACGGTCGCCCAGGCGGGCGGCGATCTGCTCGACCGGGAGCACCTTCACCCGCGCCGCCGCCAGTTCGATGGCCAGCGGGATGCCGTCCAGCTGGTGGCAGACCTGAGCGACGGCGGGCGCGTTCTCGCGCGTCACCTCGAAACCCGGCGACGCGGTCATGGCGCGATCGATGAACAGACGGACCGCCTCGTACTGCGTCAGGGCCGAAAGCGCGGCGATATCGGCTCGCTTCGGGTACCCCGCTGCCGCGGACGGCAGCGACAGCGACGGCACGCGGTACGTCACCTCGCCGCCGATGCCGAGCGCCTCGCGGCTCGTGGCCAGGACCCGAAGGTCGCCGCAGAACTGCAGCAGCCGCTCGGCCAGGCGCGCGCAGGCGTCGACGAGGTGCTCGCAGTTGTCGAGCAGGATCAGCAGGCGCTTCGCCTTGAGGTGGTCGGCCAGCGTCTCGATCAGCGGCCGACCGGGTTCCTCGCGCACGCCCAGCGCGGACGCCGCCGCCTGCGGGACGAGCGACGGGTCGGACAGCGCGGCGAGGTCCACCAGCCATACGCCGTCCGGATACTCGTCCAGCGAGTCCGCGGCGACCTGGACGGCGAGCCGCGTCTTCCCGCAGCCGCCGGAGCCGGTCAGCGTGAGCAGGCACGACGCTCCCAGCAGCCGTTTGACCTCGGCCATCTCGCGCTCGCGCCCGACGAAGCTGGTCAGCTGCCGGGGCAGGTTGTTGGGCAGGGTATCGAGCGAGCGGAGCGGCGGGAACTCCGACGGGAGGCCGGGGTGGACGAGGTGAAACACCTGCTCGGGGCGCTGCAGGTCGCGCAGTCGGTGCAGCCCCAGGTCCCGCAGCGTCGTGTCGTCGGGGAGGCAGTCGCGCACCAGCTCCTGGGCCGCCAGCGAGAGCAGCGTCTGTCCGCCGTGCGCCGCCGCGAGCAGGCGGGCCACCCGGTTCAGCGGCTGCCCGAAGTAGTCGCCGTCGCGCTGCTCGACGGTCCCGGTGTGGATGGCCATGCGGACGCGCACGGGCAGGCCGCGCTGCGGATCGGCGAGGGCGCACTGGACCGTAAGGGCGGCGCGGAGCGCCTCGGATGCGGTAGCGAAGGCGGCACAGAAGGCGTCCCCGACGGTCTTGAAGACGTGCCCGTTCTGGGCCGCGATGGCGTCGTGGAGCAGCGCATCGTGCCGGGCCAGCACGCCCTGCATGGAGGCGGCGTTCTCCTCCCACATCCGGGTGCTGCCCTCGATGTCGGTGAAAAGGAACGTGACGGTTCCGCTCGGCAGGCCGGCCATGGGCATTCCCTCGGAGACGAAACGACAGGAGAGACCGACGGAAAACAAGACAGTATACCACAGCCCGGCCGGCACTCGGAAAGCCGCCCCGGTGTGAACGCCGGGGCGGCTGCCGCGGCTTCCGCCGCGCGCCGGACCGGCGCGTTGACACCGCGGCGCGCTTTGGCCTATACTCAGAGCGTCCCGGGCACAGGAGAGGCAGCCACATGGCAGAAAAGACGTACAAAGTCGCGGTCGCCGGGCTGGTGCACGGGCACATCGGCGGCCTGCTGAATAACTGGAAGAACCATTCGCGCGCCGAGATCGTGGCCGTCGCCGAACCCAATGTCGAACTGGCGCGCTCCGCCCAGGAGCGTTACGGCATCCCCTCGATCTACGGCGATTGGCGCGAGATGCTGCGGACCGAGGCGTTCGACATCCTCCAGATCGGGACCGACAACGCGGCCAAGACCGACATCATCGAGGAGGCCGCGCGGGCGGGCAGGGCGGTCACGGTCGAAAAGCCGCTCGCGGTCGACCTTTCGGCCGCGCGGCGCATCCGCGACGCCGTGCGGGCGGCGGGCGTCCCGTTCCTGACCAACTGGCCGACCGCCTGGCAGCGGGGGCGGCGGACTATCCTCCGGTTGGCGAAGGAAGGCGCGGTCGGTGACATCTGGCAGGTCAAGGAGCGGCAGGGGCACGGCGGGCCGCGCGAGATCGGCTGCGGCCCGGAGTTCGTCGCGTGGCTGTACGACGCCGACAGGAACGGCGGCGGCGCCGGCGCGGACTTCTGCGGCTACGGCGCGGTCCTGTCGGCCTACCTGTTGGGCCGCCCCGAGTCCGTCTTCGGCACGGCCGGCAACCTCACCAAGGAGTACGATGTGACCGACGACAACGCCGTGTTCGTCGCCCGCTACCCGAAAGCGATCGCCGTCCTGGAAGGCACCTGGTCCCAGCAGGGCGGCGACGGCGCGGGCTACCCCCTCGTCTACGGCACGAAGGGCACGCTCTCGCAGGCCGGGCAGCAGATACGGCTGGACCGCGGCGGCCGCGACGGTGTCGAGATGATCGAGATGGACCCCCTGCCCGACGGCGCCGCCAACCACGCCGAGTACTTCCTCCGCTGCATCGAAGCAGGTCAGGAGCCGGAAGGGATCCTGAACCTGGACACCTGCTACATCGCGCAGGAGATCGTGGAGGCCGGCTACGCGTCCGTCCGCTCGGGCGAGGCGGTGCGCCTGTGAGACCCACCCGGGGCGGTTCATGAGCCTGGTCTTCGCGTGCATCGCGCCGCACGGCGGTGAGGTCATCCCCGAACTCGCCGCGGATCTGGACCGCATGGCCCGGACGCGGGCGGCGATGAAGGAACTGGGGCGGCGCTGCGCCCGGGCCCGTCCCGACACCGTGGTCGTGCTCACGCCGCACGGGATGGTCGTGCAGGGGGCGGTCTCGCTGGGCGAGACCAAGGCGGCGGCGGGGGTGCTGGGGGAACGGCCGCCGGCCCGCGTGTCCGCCGTTTTCGAGACGGATATCGAACTGGCGCAGTCCATCGCGGAAGAGGCGTCGCAGCAGAACGTGCCCATCGCCCGCCTCGTCGCCGAGGAGAAGGACGCGATGCTGCCGCTGGATTGGGGCGCGCTGGTCCCGCTCTGGTTCCTCGCCCACCCCGTCGTGCCGCGCCCGAAGGTGGTCGTGCTCGCCCCCGACCGGGGCCTGCCGCGCGAGACCCTGGTGCGCTGCGGCCTCGCCATCGCGCGGGCGGCGCGCGCCTCGGGCCGGCGCGTCGCGCTCGTCGCGTCCTGCGACCAGGGCCACGCCCACGACCCCCACGGCCCCTACGGCTACGACCCCGCCGCCCCCGAGCATGACGAGGCGATGTGCCGGGCCATCGCCGACGACGACCTGGCCTCGCTGCTCGAATGGGAGAACGACTTCCTGGAGGCCGCCAAGGTGGACGCCTACTGGCAGACCATCATGCTTCTGGGTTCCATCGCGTTCCCCCGCTTCGAGCCCGAGCTTCTGTCGTACGAGTGCCCCACCTACTTCGGGATGGCCGTCGCGTCCTTCACCCCAGTGCGTTAAACACTGACGACCGTGTCCGGACCTCCCCACTGGGAGAACAGGTGCAGTTCGATACGCCCGGCCTCGCCGGGCACGATTTTCCGGATCACCTTTGCGAGCAGTCGGTTCTTCTCGGGGCGCGTCACGCACTCGCTCTCCAGCGCGTCGCAGACCGTGCCTTCAATCTCGCGCGCTAAAGCGGCTGCCAGATCGGCCGGCGGCGCACCGGTCAAGGCTTCGCTGCCGCCGGGCCCGTTCCACTGACGGACGACCTGACGGAACCAACGGAGCGCCGAGCGCCATGGACGCAGCGCGGATCGAGGCCCGCGCTTCTTCGGGTCGCTTAGAGTGGGTTTTCCCTAGATTGCTAGTGTCACCCGCTATACACGCGGACTCACCGCATCTTCCCGATCCCCACAGTCCGGCAGGTGCCGCAGGCTCCAGTCCGCCATCGCCAGGATAACGGGGCGCAGGCTCTCGCCCAGGGTCGTGAGCGAGTATTCCACCTTCGGCGGCACTTCGGCAAAGACCTTGCGGCGCAGGAGGCCGTCGGTCTCCATCTGCCGCAGTTCCTGCGTCAGCATCTTGGGGGTGACCGCACCGGTTCTGCCTCCCGTACCGCCGCTGTCGATCCTGCGCCGCAGTTCCGAGAACCGCAGCGTCCCGCCCAGGAAAAGCTGGTTGAGGATGATGACCTTCCAGCGCCCCTCAATGAGGTGCAGAGTCCTCTCCACAGGGCAGCCGCCTACCGTCCGTTTCATTGAACCCCCTCCTCCACCAACGCGATCCGCGCTCCGGCGGAATCCGCCTGCAGTATCTATTTAGATACTATGGCACAGAAAAGTGCGTACTGGACAGGCGGGGCTCCAGGAACCATACTGCATCATCCGATGACGAGATCTCAGAGATCTCTCTGACCACTCAGGCATCAGTGCCTGAAGCCGAAATCGACTGGAGCCGCCCAATGAACGATAGGCTGACCGCCCCATCTCCGGACATCGCGCCGCTTCCGCCCGATGACCCCGAGCGCCGTCTGGCGATCGCCCGACCCGACGCACCCGGGTCTCTGCCCCACATCGGACTCGTGGGAGACACCTACACGGTCCTTCTCTCCGGCGGCGACACCAATGGCCGCTATTGCCTCATCGACATGCACATCCCCCCGGGCGGTGGCCCTCCGCCCCATCGCCATGGTTTTGAGGAGTCATTCACCATTCTCCGGGGCGAGATCGAGGTCACCTTTCGCGGACAGAAGTTAGCCGTCCGTGCCGGCGAGACCGTGAACATTCCCGCCAATGCACCGCATGCCTTCCACAATCTGACGGACGAACCCGTGCGACTGCTGTGCCTCTGCGCGCCGTCCGGACAGGAAGCGTTCTTCCGGCAGGTCGGGGTCCCGGTCGCGACGCGGACGACGCCGCCCCCGAGGCTTGAGGCGGCCGCCGCCGCGCAGTTCAAAGCGAAAGCCGAAGCGCTTGCCCCAGAATATCGGTCGGAGCTTCTCAAACCGCCGCCGGAGACGCAGACCTCCGAATCAGAGGGGGGAACTGTGACATGAGAGTCCTCGTCCTTGGCGCCGGTGGCAAAACCGGTGGTCTCGTCGTCCGGAGCGCCCTCGCAGAAAAGCACGACGTCACGGTGCTCGTTCGCGATGCCGCCCGGTTCAGGCGGGAAGGTGAAGGAGCGGCCCGTGTCGTGGTCGGAGACGCCACCAATCCCGACGATGTACGCAGGGCCGTGCAGGGGCAGACGGCCGCGATCGACGTGATCGGGGGCTCGACGCCCTATAAACAGACGCGGCTCGAAACGACGGCGGTACGCAACCTCATCGGCGCGATGCGCGACGAGGGGGCTCGGCGGCTCATCGCCGTCTCGATGATGGGCGCCGGCGACAGCCGGTCTCAGGCCCCCCTCTGGTACAGATACCTCCTGATGCCCACCTTCCTTCGGGGTTCCAGCAGGGACAAGATCGCTCTGGAACGGGAGGTGAGCGGGAGCGGGCTGGATTACGTGATCGCGCGCCCCCCCGTACTCACGGACGGCCCGCCCGTCGGCAGCGTGAAGGTGCTGACCGGCGGCGGCGTGACGGGACACAGCATCACCCGGGCCGATCTGGCGAACTTCCTGGTAGAGCAGCTGAAGAGTGATGCCCACCTGCGCCGCGCCGTCACCGTCGTCAACCGCTAACGCCCCACGCTCCGATCGACCATCGGCGAACTCCGGACGGAACACCTGAGAGATTGCGGGCAATGAATCGGCAGCGTTGGCCCGGGCGTGTCTTGGAGTTTATGCCACGCGGGTCGTACAGCGTGTCCTTGTTCCGATTCTGCTGCACGCGGCCTGGCCGCATACGTTATAAGCTGGGGCAACCGGCTGAGGAGTAGATTCAATGTCAGGAACGACAACGCCAGGTCTTTTGCAGTATCGCAACAGCTGGACGGTGATCTCGGTGACGGACGTGGGCAAAGCCCTCGAGTTCTATCGGGACAGAATCGGTATTCCATTCGACTTGATTGTCGAAGATGAGGATGGGCAAGTTGGCTACATCGGCAGCCCGCTCAACCTCCACTTCACAAGCGGTCGGCCCTTCGTCTACATGGTCGTCGAGGGCATCGAGGCGCTCTACGAGGACTACAAGGGCAAAGGCGTCGACATCGTCGACGGGCTGAAGCGGAACCCGCACACGGGGATGGACGAGTTCGCCGTCCAGGACGGCGACGGGAACGTGATGCGCTTCGGCCGCGACATCCCCGAAGGATGAAAGCGGAGGGCGACTAACAGTCACCGATGCTGAAGCCGGGAGCACTGAGCGTGATTTTGTTGCCGCCGACGGCTCATATGCCTGCTTGTCACGCGGTATTGTCAGGCGCTCTAAACAGCAGAGGTCTCAACCGGTTAGCGCACGGGGCGGTGGACGGCTCCGGAACTCGACGCCGGCAGCGATTACGGGCAGTCGGTGCTGCCGTGCCGGGGACGGGCGATTACCGCTTCGTGGGCGGCAGCCCTGCCTCGGGCGGGCGTGTCGCCAGACCCTCCATGATGTCGGCAAGCACCTTCGCGGCGGCGGGGTCCGCCAGTTCCGACGTGTAGCGCTGGTTCGGCGCATCCGGCTCTGCCACCCACGCGTTCCTGCCCACCGCGTCGATCTGGTTGTGGCCCGTCTCCACCACCTTGAAGTGCGGCGCGAGCCCGCGCACGGCCACGAACACCGCGATGGAGTCCGCCGCGTGCCGCACGGGCCCACCCCCGGTGTTAGCGAAGTAGCTCCGGTAGGCGCGGCCGACGGGCCAGACCTCGGGGTCGAGCGCGGTGATCCCGCGCCCGATGGCCATCGACTCGGCGAAGCGCCCCCCGCCGGTGAAGGTGATCATGGTCGGCCAGTTCGCTGCCACTTCGCGCGCCGATTCGGGGTCGGTGCGGAAGTTGCCCCAGCGCCCGGTGCCCGCGTCCGTGTCCGCCGGATAGCGGCTTCCCATGCACACGTACCGCGCCACCTTGGCCGCCACCAGGCGTCTTCCGTCCAGCTCGCTGTGCCGATCCGGCGGGGAGCGCAACAGCGCGGCCAGGTTCGTCAGGTCGCCGACGCTGATGACGGTGACGCTGCGGTCCGGCTGCCCCGCCAGGACCTTCCGGTACAGATCGACCGCGGAGACCCGGTCGCGGCCTCCCTCCCTGAAGTCCTGGGGGAACCCCTGCGCGACCTCGCGGGCGTAAGGGCTGGACTGGAGGATGGCGCGTTCCCCGAAGGGGCGGCCGATTGGGACGTCCGGGCGGGCATAGAAGGTGTTCACCGCGTCGGCGCAGGGCCCGGACCATTCGTTGTGGCCGGAGATCATGACCGCGAGCAGCCGGGCCTCGCCCGCGTCGGCCATGGCATGCAGCTGGCAGAGCGCGGCCACGTCATCCACATCCGAGTCCATGTCCGTATCGAAGATCACGGGCACCGGCGATCCTGCCACGGAAGAACCCCGCGCAACAGCAACAGCAGCGGAAACAGGAGCGGCGGCAGCAGGGGCGCCGCCGCTTACCGGCGCGTGAGACGCCGACAAGAGGGCTAGCACCGCTGTCGCGAGGCGAAGCGCGAGGGGCACGACACGTCTTCGCCTGCGCGCCGAGTCGTGTATCCGGGAGCCGGCGCCGTCTCTCCTGGCGTAGCACTCGTTCGGATCGTTCATCTGGCTATCAGTATAACGGATGTGTAAGGACAAAGCCGCAGGAAGAAAGCCGCCGCCCTGAAATCGCACCACACATGAAGCTTACCCGCTTGTCGCTTCCCTTCTTCGTTAATACTATGTCCCGTAACGTCCTCTCCCCGACATAAAACGCCCGTCCCACAAACCCTCGGATATTGTTGGCGAATCCTTCCGCGCCTTCATCCTCTTGAGGAGGATATCGCAGCATGAAGGAGCGAAACGCCGCTGAAGCGACCGGCGCGAATCGACGCCCGCGATTTCGCCAACAATATCCCCTCGTATTTTGGTAGGGCCGTGTTATGTCGGATCTAGGGCGTTGTGGTGCATAAAAAGGGGACGGGGGAGCCCGCCGGATAGGCGGGCTGGGAGCGGGATGCCGGACGGCTTCGGCGCGCGTCACCGCGGATGCGCCCGGTCGTGGCCACGTGGCCACGACCGGGGTTCGGCGACAGGGTTCGGCCGGGCTACGGCCCCGTGCCCCCGGCTTCCGTGCCCCCGGACCTCTCGATCGGGAACTGGATCTCGTCCACGGAGTCGCCGCTCTCCGGGTCGCCGCCGTACTGCCACATCAGGTCCCGGCGCGGGCCGCTGATGCGCCAGCCGTTCTCCCCGACAAACTCGAACAGGGCCACCAGCGCGCCCTCGACCGCGCGGACCGGCCCATGATGGATGACGCTGGCGACGGCCGGGGCCGCGGGCAGTGTGACGGGGAAGACGCCGTCCTCCGCGCCGTCGTCGGGCGCGCCGGGCAGGGGAGCCGAGAGCGGCGCGGCGACCAGAAGGTCCCCGGGCGCCTCGTGCCGCTCCGCGTCCAGCCAGCCGATGATGTTCGGGCCGCCGCCGTACCGGGCGCGGCGGCGGTGGAGCGAGCGGAACAGGCGGCTGAAGCCCTGGTGGACGACCAGGGAGATCTGCTCGGGGGTCGGGACCTCCAGGGCGCAACGCAGGGCCACGACGGGGAGCGCCCCGACCGCCTTGACCTGCACCTCGTAGGCGCCCGGCGTCGTCCCCTCCCGCTCCACGCGTTCCAGCCGGCGCGTCACCGCGTCGAGCCGTGCCTGTTCGGCGCGCACGCGCCCCCGCAGCTCGTCCCTCTTGAGGCGCAGCAGGGCGGCGATCTGCTCCCGGGTCAGCGGGGCGTCCAGCAGGGCGCCGACCTGCTCGAGCGAGAAGCCCAGCTCGCGCAGGGTGAAGATGCGGATCAGGCGGGGCAGCTGCGTGGCGCCGTAGTAGCGGTAGCCCGTCGCCTCTTCGACGTGCGCGGGGGGCAGCAGGCCGATCTCGTCGTAATGGTGCAGGGTCTTGACGGACGTCTGCGCCAGCCGCGCGAACTCCCCCACTTTGAACAGGCCGCCGCCCATGCTCGTCCGCTCGTTCACCGGCCGTTCTACCCGTGGCAGCCGATGCAGCTGTGTTCGAACTTCGCCGCCGGCGGCGCGGCGCCCGGCTTGAGCCAGCGCCCGGCCACCTCGGCGTACGGCGTGGACGCCAGGTCGCGCGCGACCCGATCCAGGATCCGCTTCGCCTTCTCCTCTTCGCCCAGCCGCTTGTAGACCTCGGCGAGCCCCATCAGCAGCTCGCCGCGGCTGTGCCCGGACAGCCGGGAGAAGACGGGCTGCCGTACCCGGTAAACCGTCTCCAGGTCCTCGCGGGCGCGCAGGAGCAGGGCGCGCTGCCGGGGGGCGGGGGCGTTGCGCGAGGCGGGGATCAGGCAGGTGGCGCGCGGGATGCGGACGGCGATGTCGCTGGGCGCGAGTTTGACGGCGCGGTCCATCTCGTCCAGGCCCTTCTGCCACAGGGCGGTGCCTTCGGAGTAGTCCCCTCTCCGGAACGCCCGGCCGGCCCGGAAAACGGTCCCGCAGCCGTGCCAGACGAGCGCCTCGGGGTGGCCCGGCTCCTTCTCCAGCACCTTCTCGCACGCCGCCATGCCGCGCTCCAGCGCCTTCACGTCGCCGCCGAAGCCGGAGAAGAAGTCGTTGCGGACTTGTTTGTCGAACCGTTCCGGCCGCGCCGCGGGGGCGGCGGGCGGGTCGGGGGCCACCCGGGTCGCAACGACCGGAGCGGCGAGCAGGAACAATAACGGAAGCACGGGTTTGATCATCGTCTACCCTCCCAGCAGTGAGCTTGGCTGCGAGTATACGGCCTCCGGTTACCGGAGAGTCAAGACCCCCGGACAAAAATTCGGAACAGTCGCACTTTCGGCGAAGCCGGCAGCAGAGCAGTGACCGGGCGGTGGCTCTTGGGTGGCAGGGGTACACAGGAGCAGAGCCCGTCCGCTTCTGCCGGATCCAGACGCCCGGTGCCTGGACGCGCCCACCATCCGGAACGGCATCATCGCCCATCCTGTGCAGTACGTGAAGGACTTCGGATATCGAACGAGCGGACCGTCACACCAAACGTCCGGATACTGTTGGCAGAGGCAGGCGGCGGTAGCCGGCTTGGAGCGGGTCAGGCCCCAGACCCGGGTCGCCGGCGGCGTCCCGCCGGCTCAGCCCCTCCCGTTGCCGGGCGGCCCCGCGCGGCGGAGGTCCCACAGGCGGGCCAGGAGGACGGCCTGCCCGCCGTGGTAGGCCTCGTGCTGGATCACGTGCCCGAGCGCCCAGCGCATCGTGCGCGGCCTCCCCTCCCAGTCCAACGCCGTCGCCTCGGCCGGCGGCCACCTCTTGATGCTCTCGAGCGTGCGGGCGCGGACCCGGTCGTGCAGCCCCAGGTACCACGACAGCGGCCGCCGGGGCGGGGCGGGCCAGCGCGGCGCGTCCACGTCGATCTCGCCCATCATGGTGAGCTTCCTCTCCTCGGGGTCGGCCGGCAGGCCGAGCGCGA
>CADCTO010000041.1 GCA_902805585.1 uncultured Armatimonadota bacterium
ACGAGACGGGCGAACTGCTCCCCGGCGTGGGGGCCGTCGCCGAGCACGAGACGTTCGCCGCGCGGTTCCCGAAGGAGGCCGCTGCCGGCGACTCGCACGGCACCGACAGGAAAGGCCTCAGGCCGGAGGGGTAGCCCGGGGCCTTTTCATGCGGCGGAGTTCCGCCGCATGACCCCCTTCCTGCGCCTAAAAAAATATTGTAGAGGGACAGACAAATATCCCCGATAAAGGGGATGTTTGTCTGCTTGAGTCGCCTGATACTCCGTACCGGCCGGTAGGAATGCGGGGGCGGAATCGTAAGCGCCCCGCCTGAGGAAGGAAGATCACAAGACACACCCCGGAAGCATCGGCGGCCGCCGCCGTCGCCGCTCTCGCCCCGCCATCCTCACAGACGCGGCGCCGGCCCGTCCCACGCATCGCTCCGACGCGGCCCTGCGCGCGCCGTCGAGAGTCAAGGAGATTCGTAGATGTCGTTTTCCCGTCACCCGTCCCCGATGGATAGATCGTCCAGGCATCGCTTCCGTGCGTCGCTCGCGGCCTGGTGCGCCCTGCCGCTGCTCGCCGGTCTCGTGGCCGGACCCGGCCTGGCCGCGCGCATCGGCGCGGTGGCCGACAACGGTTCGAGCACGGTCACGTTCTTCGACGCGGACAGCGACACGGTCATCGGCTCCGTCGCATTGGGCTCTAACGGCGGCGTGGTCGGGGACTGCCTGGTCCACCCCGACCAGAAGCTCGCCTTCGTCACCGACTACGCCTACAACGTCTGGGTCATCGACCTGTCCGGCCCCGCCCCCGCGCTGGCGGCCGGGACAAACCCCATCGCGATCGCCAACCCCGGCGAGGACCTGTCTCTCAGCCCCGATAAGAAGTTCCTGGTCGTCAGTGACGGTGGGAGCGCCGCGCCGCTGGCAGTCATAGACATCGCGGCCCGCGCCCAGGTGAGCACCTTCAGCACGGGCGCCGATGCGGACCACACCTCCGTGGACGTCGCACGTGACGGCTCGGTGCTCGTCACCTCGATGACCCAGGGCAAAGTCCACCGGCTGACGCTCGACCCGGACGGGCTGCTCTTTCCCACGGGCGAGGTGCTGGGCGACACCTGGTCGCGGAACGTCTACCACGCGCCCGGCAACAAGGTGGGCGTGGCGGTAACCGCCGGGCGGCTCGGCACTTTCAGCGTTCCCGGCCTGGCCCCGATGAGCAGCACGGCGGTCAGCGGCAGTGCCGTGTCCGCGGCGTTCTCCCCGGCGGGCGACCGCGTCTTCGTGCGGACCTTGTTTAACGGCTTGAGGGCTTTCTCACTCGATCCGGACACCGGCGCTCTGGGCGCCGCCCCGGTTTTTTCCATCCCCGCCGCGCGCACCACGGGCTGGTTCGGTATAGACCAGGTGGCGGTCCACCCGAGCGGGACCAAGTTGTATGTGCCGGACGGCACCGCCCTGAAGGTCTACAGCCCGAGCACGGGCACGCTGATCACCTCGATCCCCATCCCCGGCGCGACCCAGCTGTCGGGCGTGGACATCGCCGCGGGCGCCGTGAACCAGCCCCCGGCCGCCGACGCGCAGAGCGTCACCGCCGCCGAGGACACCGCCAAAGCCGTCACCCTGACCGGCTCCGACCCGGACAGCGGCGATACGCTGGCCTACTCCGTGGTCGACGAACCCGAGCACGGCACGCTCTCGGGCACCGCCCCGAACCTGACCTACACGCCGGACGAGGACTACGCCGGCGCCGACGCCTTCGTCTTCAAGGTCAACGACGGGACCGCCGACAGCGACGTCGCCACGGTCTCGATCACCGTCACCCCCGTCAACGACGCCCCCGTGGCCGACGGCCAGTCCAAGACCACCGCCGAAGACACGCCCGTGCCGATCATTCCGACCGGCTCCGACGTGGACGCCGGCGACACGCTGACCTACGGCATCCAGAGCCAGCCGGGCCACGGCACGCTCTCGGCCAACACCGACGGCACGTTCACCTACACGCCGGACGCGAACTACCACGGCGCGGACTCCTTCAGCTTCACGGCGAGCGACGGGACCGTCACCAGCACCGCCGCCACCGTCTCGATCACCGTGACCCCGGTCAACGACAACCCGGTCGCCAACGCCGGCGCGGACCAGACGCTCGAGGCCACGGGGCCGCAGACGCAGGCCACCCTCGACGGCTCCGGCTCCACGGACGTTGAGGACGGCGGCGACCTCGCCAAGTACGAGTGGTCCGAGGGCGCCGACCCGCTGGGCTCCGGCAAGACCCTGCCGGTGAACCTGGGCGTGGGCGTGCACATCATCACGCTCAAGGTCAGCGACGCCGAGGGCGCCACGGCCACCGACACGGTGACCGTCACGGTCACGGACAAGACACCGCCGGTCATCAGCGGCGTGCCGGCCGACACGGTGGTGATCGCCACCGGCGCCGCCGGGGCGGCCGCCACCTTCGCCGCCCCGGCGGCCGCCGACCTCGTGGACGGCAGCGTCGCGGTCACCCTCTCGACGGCCTCCGGCCCCGTCGCCTCCGGCGCGCAGTTCCCGCTGGGCAAGACGATCGTCACGGCCACGGCCACGGACGCGGCGGGCAACACGGCGACCGCCACCTTCGTGGTGTGGGTGCGGTACGCCTGGTCGGGCGTGCTCCAGCCCGTCAACGCCGACGGCTCCTCGGTCTTCCGGCTGGGCCGCACGGTCCCGGTCAAGTTCAAGCTCGCCGGGGCGAGCGCCGGCATCACGGACGCGGCGGCCACGTTCTCGTTCCGCCGCACCGGCACGAGCGCCGGGGCGGTCAACGAGCCGGAGGTCGACGACGCCCCCACCGGCGGCACGCAGTTCCGCTACGACGCCGCCGCCGGCCAGTACGTGTTCAAC
>CADCTO010000042.1 GCA_902805585.1 uncultured Armatimonadota bacterium
GGCTCCGACGTGGTAGCGGGAATACGGCGCGTAGGCACGCGCACGCGAGGCGCGTGCCGCTTCCGCCAGGTCGCCCGACGGGTTCATTCTTTGAAGCGGACGATGGTCGTGCCCGCGCCGCCTTCGTCCGGGTCGGCCATCACGTACGAGGCGATGCGGCTGTCGCCCTTCAGGAACTCCCAAACGCCCTTGCGGAGCGCGCCGGTGCCTTTCCCGTGCACGACGCGCGCGCGCTCCAGCCCGGCGGCGTACGCGTCGTCCAGGTATTTGTCCAGTTTGGGCAGCGCTGCGTCCACGCGCTGCGCGATCAGGTTGATCTCGGGGGATATGTTCGTCGCCTTCGCGAGCGCGATGTTGCTGGAAGAACCCGGGCCGTCTCCGCCTCTCCCCGGATCGGGAGCGGACGCCGGGAGGCGGGAGCCGGCGGCGGCGGGCTGCGCCTTCTTCAGGCGCAGCGCCGACAGCGGAACGACCACGCGCATCATGCCGACCTGGACGGGGACCTCGCCGTCGCCGGAATCGGCGAGCACCTCGCCCTCCGCGCCGCCCAGGCTGAGCACCCGCACGCGCTCGCCGCGCCGGAGCTGCGCCGGGACGTCGGCTTCCTCGACCGGAAGCGGCTCGTTCTCGATGCCGATGCCGCCGACGAGCGCCTCGGCCGTCTCCTTCATCTGCTTGCGGGCGGACTGGGTCTTGCGGCCCTCCTTGCCCATGCGCCGCAGCTCTCCGATGATGTTTTCCATCTTCTCGGTGTTGCGGCGGATCAGCGTCTGCGCCTCTTCGCGCGCCCGCTCGCGCGCCTCGCGCCGGAGTATCTCCAGATCGCGCAGCCGGTCCTCGTAGCGGGCCTTGAGCCCTTCCAGCTCCCGCGACAGGCGCTCGGCACGCCGGCGCTCGTCGTCGGCGATGCGCTTGGACTCTTCCAAACGGCGCATGATCGCGCCGGACTCCACCTCCGCCGTATCCAGGCTGCCCGTCGCCTCGTCCACGACCCGGCCGGGCATCCCCAGGCGGCGCGCGATGTGGAACGCGTTCGACGAGCCGGGCACGCCCTGGAGCAGGCGGTACGTCGGCCGAAGCGTTTCGGCATCGAACTCGACGGCGGCGTTGTCGATGCCGTCGCGCGAATAGGCGAACTCCTTGAGTTCGCCGTAATGCGTGGTCGCGATCACGCGCGCGTTGTGCCGGAGCAGGTCGGCCAGGATGGCCTTGGCGAGCGCCGCCCCCTCGGCCGGGTCCGTGCCCGCGCCGATCTCGTCCAACAGGACCAGCGCCCGGGTGCCGACCGAGCGGAGGATGCGCACGATGTTGGTGATGTGGGCGGAGAAGGTGGACAGGCTCTGCGCGATGCTCTGCTCGTCGCCGATGTCGGCGAAGACCTGGTCGAACAGGGCCAGCTCGCACCCGGTAGCGGCGGGGACCTGGAGGCCCGCCTGCGCCATCAGGGTCAGCAGGCCTACGGTCTTGAGCGTGACCGTCTTGCCGCCCGTGTTCGGACCCGTGATCAGCAGCACCGGGTTCTTGCCGCCGAGCGACACGTCGATGGGCACGACCCGCTCGGGGTCCAGAAGCGGGTGACGCGCCTCGCGCAGCCGGAGGAACCCCGCCTTGTTGAACGCGGGCTCGGCCGCCTTCATGTCGTCGGCAAGGCGCGCCTTCGCGTTGGCCAGGTCCAGACCGGCGAGCACCTCGACCGTGCCGTGGATGCCTTCGGCCTGCCGGGCGACGCTGCCGGTGAGTTTGGCGAGGATGCGCTCGATCTCCTGCCGCTCCTTGAGCTCCAGCTGGCGCAGTTCGTTGTTCAGCTCGACGATGGGCAGGGGCTCCATGAACAGCGTCGCGCCGCTGGCCGACTGGTCGTGCACGATGCCGCCGAACTCGCGGCGGTATTCCGAGCGGACGGGAATGCAGCGCCGGTCGTCGCGGAGCACGATGACGGGCTCCTGGATCATCGTGCGGTACGTCGGCGACGTGAGGTACTGGTTCAAACGCTCCGTGATGCGCGCCGAGACGACGCGGAGGCGGCCGCGGATCGACGCCAGGGTCGGCGACGCCGAGTCCAGCACGTCGCCGCCGCGCCCGATCGTCATGTCGATGTCGGACAAAAGCTGCGGGAACTCCTGGACGGTCTTGCTCCGTTCGTGGAGCAGCGGGGCCTGCTCCGCGTGCCGCGCGAGCCAGGCTTTGAGCCGCGCGCCGCCCAGCAGGGTCGAGGCCAGGTCCAGGAGATCGTGCGGGGTCAGCGTCTGGCCGACGCCCGCTCTGACCAGGGAAGGCCGCACGTCGTGGATGCCGCCGAGCGGCAGCTGGCCGTACGCGCCGATGAGCACCCGGGCCTCGCGCGTCTCCTGCTGCCGCTCAGCGACCACGGACGGGTTCGTGGCCGCCGTCAGGTCACGCGCGCGCTCGGCGCCCAGCGAACACGCGGCGCGTTCCGCCAGCATCGCCGTGATCTTCTCGTATTCCAGAACCCGTAGTGTGTGCTCGTCCATGCCTTGGTCTTTATCGCCGCAGTGCGCCCGGAGAGAAAAAATCCGCCGTCTTATTATACCGCCCGGGTCCGCCCGCCGCCGCAAAAGGGGCGGGGCTCGTGAACCGGCGACCGGAAGACGCGCCTGTGGGTATCATCAGGAGTGGAACTTCACTCAAAGGGAGGCAGCAGGATGCGAAAGAGCGATCGGTGGATGGCGGCAGGCTGGGCGCTGCTGGGTGTCACGGTTACGGTGGGCGGCACGGCCCTGGTGACGAGCGTCCGGGCACAGGACGCGCCCGTCCCGCGCCCCGGCGGCGGCGCGCAGCCCTTCCCGGGCGCCCCGGGCGGGCCGGGGCAGTTTCCGGGCGGCCCGGGCGCGCAGGG
>CADCTO010000043.1 GCA_902805585.1 uncultured Armatimonadota bacterium
GCGGACGTCGTGGTCGCGGCCCGGCACCCGGTTGTAACCGGCGTCGAGCACGACGGCACCCGGCTTGAGCATGTCACCCTTGATCATCTCGGCCCGGCCGACGGCGGCCACCAGAATATCGGCCTGCCGCGTCAGGTCCGAAAGGTCCTGCGTCCGCGAGTGGCACACGGTCACCGTCGCGTTTCGGTTGAGGAGCAGCAGGGCCATCGGCTTGCCCAGGATGACCGAGCGCCCGACGACCACCGCGTGTTTGCCTTCGATGGGCAGTTTGTAGCGGTCCAGCAGCTCCACCATCCCCGCCGGGGTGCAGGCCACGAAGGCGGCTTCGCCCTTCACCAGATCGCCCAGGCTGCCGCGCCCGATGCCGTCCACGTCCTTTCCCGGCGCGACCGTCGCCAGCACCTCGTACTCGTCCAGGCCCTTCGGGAGGGGGTGCTGCACGAGGATGCCGTGCACGTCCGGGTCGGCGTTCAGTTCCCGCACCGCATCCAGGATCTGCTCCTGCGTCGCGTCGGAGGGGAACGAGCGCGCGACCGAAGCGATGCCCGCCTTTTCGCAGGCGCGCCGCTTCATCTGCACGTACGTCACCGACGCGGGGTTATCGCCCGCCAGCACGGCGGCCAGACCGACGGTGACGCCGTGTTCCTGCTTGAGGCGCGCCACCCGCGCCTTCACCTCGGCGCGGATCGTTTTGGCGGTCGCCGTGCCGTCGAGGATCTGCGCGTCAGGCATCGGGCGCCGATTCTTCCTGCGCCGGTGACTGCTGCGGCGTCGCCTCCACCTCGCGCACCAGGGCGCCCAGCACGCCGTTCACGAAGCGGCCCGACTCCGTGGTCGAGAACTTCTTGGCAAGCTCCACGGCCTCGTTCACCGCCACCCCCGGCGGCGCGTCCGAGGCGCTGAAAAGGATCTCGGCCGCCGCGAGGCGCAGGATGTTGCGGTCCACCGCACTCTGCCGGTCCACGGGGAAGCCCGTCGCCAGCCGGTCGAGGATGGGGTCGATCTCGCTCTGGCTCCGCAGGGTCGCCGTGATGAGCGCGCGAGCGAACTCGGCGACCTTTTCGTCGAGTTCCACATTCGCCAGCGTCTCGTCGAGCGCCTCCTGCGGGCCCTGCTTGCCGACCTCGACCGTGTACAGCGTCTGTAGGGCGATCTCGCGCGCCTGCCGCCGGAGGGATGTTGCCTTGGGCATGGTGTGTGGTTCTTGCCTCGGGGTGCCGGACACCGTGAACGCGGCCGGCGACGGTACCGGCTGTATTGTACCCCGATTTACCGTCGGTCAGAGGACCGGGTGAGAGAGAGGGCGACGCGCCGCGGGTGGGACGAACAACGCGGGGCCGGGGACATCAGCCCCCGGCCCCTGTGCCATTTTTCTCGGATGGCGGCGCCACGTAATCCGCGACGCGACGCGGACGCGTCAGCCGCGCAGTATGCCGGCCATCATCGGGTCCGGCCACACCTTGACTTTCTGCAGCGGCAGGCTGATCATGGCGCCCTTCGCGTCGTTCCGGAACCAGAAAATGCCTCGGACTGCTTCATAGCCGTACAGGATGGGCTGGGCCGTGTCCAAGCCCTCCTCACCCAGAAGGTGGAGGAACTGCTTCATCTGGTTCTGGGGCTGGTGCGCGTACCGGTCCACCGTCCCGGCGATACGATCCGCGTAGATCTGAATGTTTTTCATTGTAGCATTAGTATACCTGTGCTGCACCGAGAAGCGTGCCGCAGGGCGCAGACGGGTAAGCCGGCCTGCATGGCTTTTTATCTGCAAGTGGTGCCGGCCCGCTATGCCTTTTCCGCCCCGCTCAGGGTTGTGCCGCTTTCATGAGAACGGCGGCTGCGGAACCACGGCAAAAGTGGGCCTTTGTTCCTATCGCCTGGTCGGAAAGAATCTGCTAGGATGTTGACGTCTCGTCGGGCGTGAGACGCCCACGCCGGAAGATCCGGCGTCGACAGGGACCACGGGAAAGGAGACACCATGAACCACTTCGTTTCGGCGCGCCGACCCCGCGCCGCCGTCGGCGTGACGGCCGCCGCCATTTGCCTGGCTTCGGGTCCTTTCAGTATCACGGCGGTGGCCGCCCAGGCCCCCGGCGCAACGCCCCCCGGCGCGCCGGCCCCAGTGACGGCGCCGGCGGTGCCGCCGACAACGGCGCCCGTCACGATCCTGGCCGGCACGCCCGTACCGCTTGCCCTGAAGCAGCGCCTGCGCTCCGGCGAAGTCAGGAAAGGGGACCCCGTGGACTTCGTCGTGGCCGCCGACGTGCGCACCGCCGACGGGCAGCGCGTTCTGATCCCGTCGGGGACGCCCGCGCGTGGGAGCGTCGATGAGTCGCGACGTGCCGGCGCCTTCGGCCGCCCCGGCCGCCTGCGCGTCCGCTGCGAACAGGTCCTGCTGCCGGACGGCACGCGCGTCCCCCTCTCGGGCGCGCCGGAGAAAACGGGGCGCAGCCGCCGATGGGCCACCGGGATCACCATGGGCGCGGCGGGCTTCGTGTCCCTAGTGGTGGGGGGGTTCGCCGCGTTCTCGGATACGAAGAGCGATGACAGGCTGGCGACCGTGGGAGGCATCGGCGGGACCCTGCTGCTGGGCTCGCTCTGGCGCGGCGGCGACGTCACCTTCGAGGAAGGCAGGGCGTTTCAAACAACGGTCGCCGCGGATGTGACCGTGCCGGTGACAACAGCCGGGGCGTCGGCCGAGCCCCGGGCCGGCGAGCCGGCGGTCGCTGCTGTCCCCGGCACGGCTGGAGGCGCGGAAGGAAACCCATGATCCGCAGCGGTCTACTCCTGACGCCGGCAATACCGCCGCGGAGGACGCTCGCATGCCGCCATAAGACTATCAGGCCGCAACAGGCAACAC
>CADCTO010000044.1 GCA_902805585.1 uncultured Armatimonadota bacterium
TTCCCGTCCTGCCCCGACGCGGAAACCAAACGAACGGGCCGAGGCCGCGCTCGCGGCCGCCGAGCACCAGCGCCGCCGCCACCGCCGACGCCCGCGGGCCCGCCGACCATCGAGTCGGAAGAGGCGACCGTGCGCGACTGGATGCAGCGGCGGATGGCGGGCGAAGCCGCGGGGGCGCCGCGCCTGACCGCGATGCTTTCGGAAAAAACGAGCCGCGTGGTGCAGGGCGGGGGCGGGACCGCCACCCTGATCGTCAAGAACGAGGGGGACGCGCTGCTGACCGTGCGGATGATCGCCACGCAGCACGCCTGGCTGAACGTGCGCCCGATCGAGCTGCCGCTGATGATCGCGCCGGGCGCCTACGCGCTCGTGGCCTTCGCCATCTCGGCGGCGCGCCTGACGCCCGGCGAGTACCGGAGCGAGGTGTACCTGTCGGCGGACGCGCCCGGCAAGACGGCCGAGGACCTGCGCGGCGGCTGGTTCAAACACACGGCCGAGATCCGCATAACCGTGGAGGGCGGCCCGACGTCAAACAGCGCAGGGAACAAGCCGCCGTATCCTGCGAACGCGCCGAACCTCCCGGTGGGCCAGGGGTGCCTGATGGCGCTGCCGATGTGGTTGTTGCTGGCTTTCGGCGGGAGGGCGAGGCGTGCCTCGCCCCTACCGGGCCGTGATCTGTAGGGGCGAGGCGTGCCTCGCCCTCCGGAGCCGGGTGTACCAGGAAACATGACACGACGAATCCTATCGATCTTTTGCCTCCTGCTCCTCGCGCTCCTGGCGTCGCCCGCCCGCGCGCAAGACGAGGCGGACCCCGGCATCTCGGACGCCGAACTCGGCGAATCCGCCGCCGTGGTGCGCGAGCTGCGCGCCGTCAAGGACAAGACCCTGATCTTCGTCTTCGACGTTTCCGGCTCGATGCGCGGGGTCAACCTGTCGCGGGCCCGCGAGGCGACGCTGAACCTGATCCGCGAGGCATCGGTCCCCGGCGACCGCCTGGTCCTGATGACGTTCGGCGCCGGTTACCGGACCGTCTTCGACAAGACGCTGAGCACCGAAGCCGACAAGGACGCGCTGGTCGAGCAGGTGCCCAGCGAGGTCGGCCAGGGCGCGGGCACCAACATCCGCAAACCGCACCACGACGCCCTCAAGATCCTGGACGCCAGCCTGCCCCGCCCCGGCGCGGTCGTGCTTCTGACCGACTCGTTCAACGACGAGCCCCGCAAGGACGACCCGGCCTATCCCGACTACCTCAGATACTACACGCCCGGCGGCCGCCTTCAGCGCTACCCGGACTCGCCGGAGAACCGCGACTACGAGCGCCTGCTGCAGAAGGTGCAGCGCACCCAAAAGGTGAAGATGTACGGCATCGGGGTGCAGATCGACCAGAGCGGGCGGCCCGTGGAACGGCTGCCGCAGGCCGCGCCCGAGATCCCGGACCCCGGCCCCACGTTCGAGCCCGCGGTCACCCAGCCGGCGCCGGCGCGCTCGACCGTGCCGTGGCTCTGGATCGGGCTCGGCCTGGGCGCGCTGCTCCTGGCACTCCTGTTCCTGCTGCCGCTGACCCGGTCGGTTCCGCTGCGCGTCTCAGGTGGTCCGGCGGGGCCGAAGGACTTCCGTCTGAAAGGCGGCAACACAGTGCGGATCGGCGGCGACGGCGCGGGCTTCGCGCACGACGCCTACCCGCTGCCCGGCGTCGGCACGACGCCCGCCCTGATCCGCGGGGCGCGCGGCGGCCAGCTTTCCCTGGTTCCCGGGACGCCGCAACAGCCCGGGGTCGAGCCGCCCAGGGTGTACCACAACGGGCTGCCCCTCGAAAAAGAGGCGCCGCTGGCCTACGGCGACGAGGTGCGCGTGTCGGTCCCCGACCCGTCCGGTATCGCCAGGGACTACCGCCTCAAGTTTGAGGACCCGACGAAGAGTTTCTGATCACCACACAAAGGACCCGTGCCCGTGAAGCGCCTGATCACACTGACTGCCCTGCTCGCCGCCGTCCTCGGGATGGGAGGCACGACGGCGGCCCTCGCCGCGCCGCCGACGCTGACCGAGCCGCCCGGCGCCGCGCTCAAGGGCGTCTACCGCGCGGGGCAGTCGTACACGCTCACGCTGGTCTTCAAGGACCCGGACGGCGACCGGCCCCGCCGGGTCAAGTTCATCGACCAGTCCGACGCCGGGAACGTGGAGGTGGACGGCCGCATCGGCCCCGGCGACCCGCAGACCGGAGTCAACATCGACTGGAACGTCCGCGGCTTCGCGCCGGGCGGCCACCGCGCCTACTTCGCCGTGACCGGCACCGACGGCAACACGGCCCGGTATCCGCCGGACCCCAACGAGTTCTACACGTTCGCCGCGGAGAACCTCGTCACGAAGTGGGTCATCATGGGCGCGGGCCTGCTGGTCGGTCTGCTGTTCCTGCCGTTCCTGGTGTACGTGCTCGCGCGGTCGATGAATCGGCGCGGCGACCCGTCGCGGGCGGCGCGCATGGGGCTCTTGCTCGGCATCCTGGCCTGCTGCGCGCTGTTCATCTACCTGTTCGCGTCCACCTACGGCCCGCTCACCTATGTCATGGGCGGGATCGCCGCCCTGGCCCTGCTCATCGTGGTTCTCACCCGGCGGTAAGGGACGTGATGCCTTGGAACTCTTCCCGCACGACCTGGGGCGCAAGCGCTACCTCGATCTGATCGAGGCGCGCGGCATGGCGATCCAGCAGGGCCGCCGGGGTGGCGGGGGCGGCTTCCACGGCGGTGCCTCCTCATCATCGTCCCGGCCGCGCCTGGGCCTGCTGGGGCGGTTGTGGACGCGGGGCGAAGCGGTGGACGCGGAGGTGGCCGCGGCGGGGCTGGGCGCTATGCGCGGC
>CADCTO010000045.1 GCA_902805585.1 uncultured Armatimonadota bacterium
CGCGGCGGGGGCGCTGTACGCAATCGTCGGCCTGATCGTGATGGCGACGGGATACCGGTGGATCGAGCGGCTGATGCCCCCCGTCGTCACCGGCGCCGTGGTGGCGGTGATCGGGCTGAACCTGGCCCCGGTAGCGGTGCGCGGCATCAGCGGCAGCGGCTTCGATACGGCCATCGGGCTGGTGACGGTGCTGGCGACGTGCGCCGTGGCCGTCTACGCGCCCGGGCTGCTGCGCCGCGTGCCCATCCTGCTGGGCGGGGTGCTCGGCTACCTGCTGTACCTGGTGCTGGCCAACGGCATGGGGCTGGGGCCGGCCGTCAACTTCGCGCCCCTGCGCGAGGCGGCCTGGGTGGGCTTTCCCAACTTTTCGCGACCCGTGTTTCGCTGGGACGTGGCGCTGCTCTTCGCTCCGGCGGCCCTGGTGCTGGTGGCGGAAAACCTGGGGCACGTCAAGGCCGTGGGCGCCATGACCGGGGAGTCGCTGGACCGCTACCTGGGCCGCGCGTTCCTGGGCGACGGGCTGGCGTGCATGCTCGCCGGCTCCGGCGGCGGCACGGGCGTAACGACGTACGCCGAGAACATCGGGGTGATGGCGGTAACGCGCATCTACTCCACGCTCATCTTCGTGGTGGCGGCCATGGCGGCGATCGTGATGGGATTGTCACCCAAGTTCGGGGCGCTGGTGGGCACCATCCCGGGCCCGGTGCTGGGCGGGCTGTCGCTGGTGCTCTTCGGGCTGATCGCGGTTACCGGCGCGCGCATCTGGGTGCAGAGCCGGGTGGATTTCTCCAACAACCGCAACCTGGTGACGGCCGCGGTAACCCTGATCATCGGCACGGGCGACCTGGTGCTGAAGCTGGGCGGGTTCTCCATCGGCGGAATCGGCACCGCGACCTTCGGCGCGATCATCATCTACCAGCTGCTGCGCGAGCCCGCCGGGCGCCACGACGGCCTGGCCACCGCGGATTCGGGCGTGGATCTCGCGACCGTCCCGGCGGCTGCGGTCCACTGATCCGCAGGGGCACGATCGTCCTCGCCCGGCAGGAGCCATCGCAATCACGGTTAATCCGGAGCCATCATGAGCTACTCACGAACCGCAGTCGAAGCTGTCAGGCGTTACCGAGAGGGTCTTGCCGGATCGCCGCGTGAGGCGTGGGCGAGCGCTGCCGCGGAGGTGTTTGCTCACAGCGAGTCACAGCGGGTAAAGGGCTGTCCACGAGGTGCTTTCCTGGGCTTGTGTGCTGACGGAAGAGTCGCGGGAGTACCTCGGGGCGACCATACGCGATCAGAAGCAAACAAGGCTTACGCGCTGCGGGCAGCCAGCCTGATCGAGTCCGATCCGGATCTCGTCCACCAAAAACCGAGTGCGCTCTGGAAACGCGTGCTCGGCGGCCCATCCAAAGTTCACAACGGCCAGATGGACGTGGTATTGGGGCTTCACCGCGCAGGACTGCTGAAGCCGCCATCGTGACGGCACGGCGCCTGGCCGCCGCACATTCCCGGAGCAGAATGAGAAAGTTCTTAGTCCCCTGTCTGCTGCTGGCCGCCGTTCCGACGCAGGCGCAAACGCGTGCCGACTCGGCCCTGGTCGGCCGCATCCTGGTCGCGGAAGACCGGCGTGACTCCACCATGGCCATCCCTGCCGGACTGCGGCACGCCGATCCGCGCGTTCGGCTGATCGCCCGCCGCACGCTGGGGCGCATCCGCGATCCGCTCTTCGGCGCGCGCGATTCGCTGCCGCCGGCCGCCGCTCCGCGCGCGTGGCCCGAGCCAGCGTGGCGCCTCCGCTACCGTGCGCTCGCCACGCAGCGTACTGACTGTGGCGCGCTCCGGGCCGCGCTGAACGACAGCGTCTGGCAGGTACGCCTTCGCGCGGCCGCCGTGGCGGACACCGCGTGCGGCGCCGATCCTGCCCTCGTGCGCGTGCTGGCGGGATGGGTGGACTCCCTGCCGCGGGACACGCCCCGCCGCGCCCCGGGTGGGATTTCGTGGCACGCGGGCGCCCACGCGGCGGTCGCGCTCGCGCGGATCGCTCCCGAGCAGGCGCGGGCGCGGCTCGGCGGGCTCGCCACGCACTCCGACTGGCACGTGCGCCTGTACGCCGCCCGCGCCGCCGCCCTGCTGGCGGACACAGCCCGCCTGCGCACGCTCGCGCGAGACGCGGACGGCAACGTGCAGGAGGCGGCGATCGATGCGCTGTCGAAGCTCGTCGGCCGCGGTGCCGACGACGTGTACCTGGGCGCGCTGAACGGCGATCAGGCGCAGGCCGTCCGCGCCGCCGCGCAGGAACAGGGTGACGAGGACGTTGCCGCCGGGTCTGCCCGGAGCGACGGCCACGTCCGCCAGTGCGGTCCTTCCCCCGGTGGCCCAGGCGACGGCGCCGAGCACGCTGCCCAGCAGCAGCCCGCGCCGCGACACGGGAACCGAAACCGGACGCCGGCTTTCGGATGCAGCGGGGGCGGACCCCGTGTCCCCCTCGTAGCCGCCGCCGTCACAGCTCCACCAGTCTTGTTTCATCGGGATTCCTTGTCAGCTACCGTACGGCCTACCGCCACTGGAACGGCGGTGCGGCCAGGCAGAGCGCCGCCGCTTCGGCGGCCAGCCCGCTGCCGCCGCCGCCCGCCGCCATGTGGGAGCGCACGGCAGTACGCAGCGACCGGATCGCCTCGTCCTGCGCCGGGCGGGCGAGGACGATCTCCAGGATCGCGTCGGCGCGCGCCGCTGCCCCGTCCGCACCGGAAACCTTGAGCAGGCCGTCCGCGTCCGCTCTGGTCCCGCCGATGCCGCCGCTCAGCAGCGCGAAGGCGAAGTTCCAGCGCGCCAGCAGTGAGCCGGTCCAGGCCGCCGTGCCGTCCGGGTATCCGTCGGGCAGGGGCCACTGGTACAGCGGCTGGCCCATGCGGAACAGGTGGTCCTGCAGCGCCTGGCCGCCGTCCGTGTCCGCGTTCAGGGCGCGCAGCGACGAGACGACAAAATCGAAGGGTCGCTTCAAGACGGGCGGCGCGGCGAGCAGGTCGTCGGAGAGCAGGAGCGGGCGCAGCATCGCCTTGATGTCGCCGTTCGTCCGGGTGTAGATCGCCGCCAGCCGGGGCGTCCATGTCCGGGCCGGGTCGCCGTCGCCCAGGAAGTAGCGGCACAGTTTGCCGGCGATGAAGCGCGCCGTGGACGGGTGCGCGGTCAGGATGTCCAGCACGCGCTGGCCGTCCCCCTCGCCTCCGCCCGGCGGGATGCGGACGCCGAGCACCGTTTTCGGCCCCTGGTCGTGGCGGGAAGGCTCGAAGCGGAACGTGCCCCGTCGGCGCAGGAAGCGGTCTTCCACCGTCCAGCCGGTCAGGCAGCGGGCGACCTCCTGCACGTCCTTCTGGGTGTAGCCGCCGTCCACGCCCAGGGTGTGCAGTTCCATCAGCTCGCGGGCGTAGTTCTCGTTGGCGACCCCACGTTGGTTGACATCGTTGTCCAAATACGCGAGCATGGCGGGGCTGCGGGCCGAGGCGCGCAGCAGCGCGGGGAACGTGCCCAGCGCGTGCTCGCGGACCACACGGAGTTCGTCCACGGGCTTGAAGTAGGCGCCCCGGCCCTTGCGGGCGTAGACGTTGAAGTGGTTGCCCCAGAAGTCCACCATCCGCTCCCGGAGCTGGTGGCGGCTGTACACGGCGCGCAGGAGGGTGGCCTGCTGCAGGTGCCGCAGCACGGCGCTTTCGGGCAGGTCGCGCAGTTCGGATGCGCTCTCTCGCGGAGCGTCGAAGGCACGCAGGCGGACCCGGGTCCGGGTCTCCTCCTCGCCCTCGGCCCGGAGCTGCTCTTCGACGTAACGCTCGGCACCCAACGCCGCCACCCGCTCGACCTCGCCGGGAGTCGGGCCGTAGGCGACGCGGTTCAGCAGGCGGGTGGTCGGCAGAACGCGTTCGCGGGGCAGGGCGACCGAGCGGGGCGGCGGCGGAGCGGTGTAGCGCGTGACCACCCGGGAGCAGCCGGACGACAGGAGACCGCCCGCCCCCGTCATCAGCCCCCAGCGCAGGCAGTCCCGCCGGTCCAGTTTCACGAGACCGCGCCCACGTCGCTCGCCGCAACCGGAGGGATGGATGCCTGCGCCGGCGCCGTTGCGGCGCTCGGCTCGGGGCGGCGGCGCGGCGGCAGGAGCGCGAGGCACCCCGACCCGAGCGCCGCCAGCGTGGACAGCGGCCAGATCAGGAACCAGCCGACGACCGGGGTGAGGCTCGCGGCCACGAGGAACCCCGCCCCACGGCCGAGCGCGCCGAACGGAGACAGGTCCGGGGCGCCTTCGCGGATGCGCCCGCCGATCAGAAGCGCGAGGCCGCCGCCGCCCAGCGCCCCGATCTGGAGCAGGCCCACCAGGAGAATCCAGCCGAAGAGCTTCAGAAGGCCGTTAGGCTGGTTCACCAGCGCCAGACCGAACAGGCCGGCCGTGAGCGCCAGGATGAGACCCACACCGGTGGCGCGCAGCGGGCGCGTGAGCAGGAGCGTTTGCGCCCGCCCGACACGGCCCGCGAACACGAGCGCCATAACGATCAAGAGCGCCCACATGGTCACACCCGTGGCCATAATGCCCGCGACCACCGCCAGCACATCGCCGATTGTCACGTCCGTTGCCCTCCCTGCTTGAAGAGACGAACCGGCCGGGGATAAGTTGCGAAAGCGGCGGACGTTTTGGGCGTCCCTCGTTCCCGTGAGAACCCTCGCCCCCGGCGGAAGCCGGGGGCGAGGGGTGCCGGGGGCATGACCCGACTTCTGCTGCGCGTCAAGCCGCTGTCGCTGGGGTGGCAGGCACCCCTCTCCGGCAGCGCCGGGAGAGGGCCCGGGGTGAAGGCTTCTTACCGCTCCAGGGTCACGGCGAACACTTTCACGACCGGGTCCTGGGGCAGGGTGACGGAGACGAGCTCCTTGCCGACCGAGACCGGGATAATGACGTGGCGCACGGCGCAGGCCGCGCCGACGTCGCCGTCCCGGGTGCGCTTGCGGTGCGCCACGACCGCCAGGGCTTCCTTGTTCGTCGGCGCGCGGTTCCAGTCCGCGGCGACGCGCGTCACGGTCTCGGTCGTGTTGTCCTTGTAGCGCAGCACCACCGGCATCGGTTTATCGCCGCCGCCGGTGGCGGCGACGGCCAGGTGCAGCCCGGTGTAGCGCCCGCGCGGGACCGTGACGACCTGCCCTTTGCACGCGACGACGTTGTTCGCGCCGTCGGTCTGCGGGCCGTAGCGGAACGAGATGAGCCGGGCGGTCGGCGAAACGTCGGCGTAGTAGCCGGACGGGTAGGCCGGCGGGGGGACGTTCTTGCGCTTGAAAGCGCCGGCACTGGCGGTAACGCCGAACTGGTCGGGCGGGAACGATTCGCCGGGCAGCGTCGCGCCTTTGCCGTCCAGGTTGCCGTCGCCGGGCTTGTTCTCCGAGGCGACCGCGTCGGTGTCGTAAAGCTTCTCCAGGTCCACGAACTCCAGGCGCCCGCCCGTCACGCGCAGGTAAGCGAGGCCCAGGTCGCCGCCCCGTGAAACGGGCAGGGTGGAAAGCCACGTGTCGCCCCCGCGCGTGACGTCGAAGGCGACGACGTACGCGCCGTCACGTTCCGGGGCGCGCACGGGCACGCTCACCTTGACCGATTTGCCCGGCTCCACTTCGCGGTCGATGCGCGTCACCACGCCGCTGCGCCACTGCGCCTCGACGCCGTCGGGGAAGTACCAGTGGTAGCCCACCTGCATCTCGTCTTTGGACCACTTCTGCGTGCCGCGGTTGACGACCGTGATCTCCATGGGCACCAGCGCCCCGGCATCGAGGGATTCGGGGACCTTCGCCGGCGGCAGCACGCGCGCCTCATAGTCCTCGGGGTAGAGGGCGATGCGCTCGGCATATATGCCGTTTATCGGGTCGGTCGACTGGGTGCGCGTAAGCAGCCAGCGCAGGCGCAGGCCGCCTCCCTGCGCCTCGGGGAAGCTCGCCGCCAGGGCGGAGCCGCCCACATCGACCAGGCGCAGGGGCACGCGCACGGTCACCCACTGGCCGGGGGTCAGCGGCTGCCCGATCGGCACGGATTCGCTCGTCAGCGGCTCCGCCGCGTCGCGCCCGAAGATCTGGTAGGTCAGGCGCGCGCCCTCGGCCGACAGCGTTTCCTCGCCCATCCAGCGCAGGCGGACCGAGACCGGATACGTCTCCCCGGTCTGCATCAGCGGCAGCGTCGTGGTCGCCTGGAAGGACACGTCTTCCGGCGCGTCGGCCGCGATCGTGACCGGGATCTCCAGCGGCGTGTCGCCGTTCTCGCCGAACCAGACGGGCTTTTTGTCCTCGCCGATCTGGGTCATGTCGATGCGCGCGACGTACTCCCCGGGCTCCAGCGGCACGAGCTGCGCGCCCTCGCCCGGCCGCGCGGCGGCGAGCCCGACGATGACGCGGCCGACCTGGGTGGGATACAGGGTGGAAGCGAGCGGGACGCGCACCGGGCCCTCGGCCACGACTTTGCCGCCGCGGAGCCAGCGGTACGACAGCGCGGTCCCGTCCGCGCCGCGCAGCGTGGCCGCGCCGGCGTTCTGCAGCAGCACCTCCACCGAGGCCACCTGCCCCGGGCGCATCCGGCGGGGCGCGTTCTGCGCGAGCCACTTGATGTCGCGGTTCTGCAGGCCGTTGAACTGGAGCGCGAAGATGCGGGTCTGGTCCGCGTAGCGCGTGCCGTACTGCCGCGAAGCGGCGAGTTCGGTCCCGTGCTGGAAGTCGTTCCAGGAGTCGACGATGATCCACGTCGCCTTCGCGGCGAGCGCGGCTTCCCACGACTCGGCGTAGGTCGCGCCGTTCCGGCGCGGCGTCAGCGTCCCCTGCCGCCCGCCGGGCGCGGCGCCGTCGTCGTAACCGGGCCGTACGACAAAGGTCGCGACCGCGCCGCCCCCCTTGCCGCCCTTGGACAGGGGCACGTACGCGCCGATGCCCGCGGTCCCGGGCGAAAAATCGCTCCCGCCGACGGGCAGGATCGTCGCGTCGGAGCCGAAGTCGGCGGCGAAGCGGCGGCGCAGATCCTCGCCCCAGTCGCCGCCGCCGGCTCCGTCCAGTCCGGACGCGGCGGACAGGAAGACCGGGTACGCCGGGAGCCCGCCCGCACGGGCCGGGAGCTGCACCCGGGCGCGGAACTCGGGCGGCACGATCTGGAACCAGCGGCGAACCGCGCGGTACAAAAGCCCCCGCCCCGCATCGCCGCCGAGGTCCGGCTTGGCCGCACCGGCCGGCACCAAGCCGCGCGTATCGAGATACAGCGCGACCTGCGGCGTCGGCACCCCCTCGACGGCGAGCTGGCGCAGGGCCGAGACCAGCACGAGCAGCGCCTTCTCGTCGGCGAAGCTCACGTCGGCGTCCGGCCCGCCGACTTCGGTGAGCGCGACGTCGATGCCGACCCGCCGCATCTCCGCGAGCTGCCGCGCGTGCCATTCGGGCCGATCGGCCGAGAACCACGGGCCGGCACCGTTCGCGGGCTGGTCGGTCAGCAGGAAACGGCCTTCGCGGGTTCGCACGCCCCGGAAGGGCGTCGGGCGGCGCGGGTCCGCCTGGAAGCCGAGCACGTAGCGGGCCATCAGCAGGCGCTCCACGCCCAGCGGCTGGCCGACCGGGAGCGGGGGGAGCTTGACCTGCGCGGTCGTCGGCGGGGTCGGCACGGACGGCGGCGCGATGTTCGCGGGGACCCTTTCGGGCGAGACGAACGCGTACCGGCCGCCCTCCGCCCACTCGTCCGCGCTCAGCACCCCGTTGATCAGCGGCGGCCGCTCCCCGGCGCGGGTCGCGAGCCGGACACCGCCACCGGGAGCGACCGCGGCGAGCGCGCCCAGGGCGAGCCGCGTCCACTTCGACGGATTGGCGACGTCGGCTTCCGTCGCCACCCCCTCGGCCAGCGACGTCAGCGCGCCGCCCCGCGAGCGCACGACCACGTTGTAGCCCAGCGTGGTCCCGGCCTCCGGTTTGAAGCCTTCGGGCGTGATGGCCGCCCAGGGGATCGCCATCTCGACCGTGTAGCGCTGGTCGCGGTCCCCGTCGCGGTTCAGCGTCCCCTGGAGCGTCACGGCGTACTTGATGGAGAACAGGGTCCGCGGGTTCAGGGCGCCGTCCTTGCCCGTCAGGAACACGAAGCCGCCGGCCGCCGACACGATCATCGCGTGCGTGTTCGCGTTGGGCGCGCCGGGGCGGGCCTCGCCGACCTGGAGGTAGACCGCGACCGAGTCGTCCTCCTGCGGGCGCGACAGCGGGGTCGTGTTGGTCCCGGCGAGGCTGGGGTCCTCGACCTGGAACGCGAAATAGACGAAGTTTTCGTCCCAGGCGGCCCGGCCCGTCACCTGCCCCGGGCGGGACTCGGCCGCCGCCGGCTGCGCCGCGGCGCCGCGCCCGGGAGCGGCGACGCCCCCGAAGACAGCCAAACAAAAGAGCAGGGACCTCCCTGCTCGTAACAGAGGATGCATATTAAGAACAATCACCTCATGAGTCCGGCGGGTTCGCGGGAAACGCCCTGTGCGCCTCGCCGACACCAACCCCTACCGTGTTTTGGACAGCGCCCTCGCGATCCGGTTCCGCATTTCGGTCCGACCCGGCGGTTTCATCCGGCGGGCGGGGCGCCAAACGACGGGCCACCGCCCTACATCTCCCGCCGGCCCTCGAACGCCTGTATGAGCGTCGCCTGATCGGCGTAGTCCAGGTCGCCGCCGACCGGGACGCCGTGCGCGATCCGGGTCACGCGGATGCCGAGCGGCTTGAGCAGGCCCGCCAGGTACATGGCCGTCGCGTCGCCCTCGACGTTCGGGTTCGTCGCCAGCACGACCTCCTTGACGTCGTCCGCGCGCAGGCGCGCCAGCAGTTCCCGGATCTTGAGCTGGTCCGGTCCGACGCCCTCCATCGGCGCGAGGACGCCCTGTAAAACGTGGTACAGGCCCTTGAACTCGCCGGTCTTCTCCATGGCGATCAGGTCGCGCGGGTCGGCGACGACGCAGATCTGGCCGTGGTCGCGTCGCGCGTCGCGGCAGATGTCGCACTGCTCCTGGTCGGTGAAGTTGAAGCACGTCTTGCAGAACCCGATGCGCGCTTTGACTTCTTTTATGGCGTCGCCCAGGGACTGAGCCTCCTCGTCGGACAGGCGCAGCACGTAGAAGGCGAGCCGCTGCGCGGACTTGGGGCCGATGCCGGGGAGTTTTTCGAACTCGCCCACCAGCCGGGCGAGCGGTTTGGCGTACTGAACCATGGTGTCAGGGACGAGGGACGAGGGACGAGGGACGAGGGTGGAACGAGCCGCGCGCCAGTGCGCCGAATCCGGTCCCCCTCCCTACTCGTCCCGCGTCCCTCGTCCCGCGTCCTCCCTCTTTAGAGTCCCATCCCGCCCAGGCCGGGGAGGTTGCCGAGGCCCGGAGGCAGGAGTTTCTGCTGCTCCTCCGCCTGCAGGTCGCGCGCCTTGTCGAGCGCCTCGCGCACCGCGGTCACCACCAGGTCCTGGAGCATCTCCACGTCTTCCGGGTCCACCACGTCGGGCGCGATGGCGACTTCGAGGAGGTTCCCCGATCCGGTGACGGTCGCCTTGACCATCCCCCCGCCCGAGGAGCCTTCCAGCCGCGTGCTGTCCAGGCGCTCCTGCATCTGCTGCGCCCGCTCCATCATCTGCTTCTGCGCGTTCTCCAGCATCTTTTTCATGCCGGGGTTGCCCATGCCGCCACCAAAAGGGTTCATCGGGTTGTTCCTCTATTTGTCATCGTTTACGATCTCGCCGCCGAAGATGGACAGGGCTTCCTGCACCAGCGGGTCCTCCAGCGCGGCGGCGCGGGCCGCTTCCGCCTTGCTCCCGTTGGCGGCGGGGCTGCCGCTTGGCGCGCCGGCGTTCTTCACCGGTTCCGGCGCCGGGCGGGAGGCCGGCACGAGCGGCGGCGCAGCGGGCGCCGCCGCGAACCGCGACGGCGGCGCAGGCGGCGGCGCCGAAGGCTCGTCGAAGCCGTCATGCATCATCGGCGGCGCTTCGTCCAGAGCGTCCAGCGAGTCGAGCAGGTCCCCGCGGCGCGCCGTGCCGCCGCGCGGAGCCGGCGGGGGCACCGGGGCCTGCGCGTTGAGCACGTAGCGCACCTGCACGCTGTCCACGCCCAGACAGCGCGCCAGCAGCTTGCGGACGAACTCCTGCTGCTTGGGCATGCTCATCATGTCGTGGTTCGCGCTCGTGGTGAACGTCAGCGTCACCATCTTGCCGGACGTGCCGGTCGGCACCGCGCTCTGCAGCATGACCGCAGCCCGCTTCGAAAGGTGCTCCGCGTCGCGCAGGAATCGGGGCCAGACGCGCTCCACCTGCTCCAGCGTGATGCCGCCCGTCTCGGCGGGAGCGATCTCCTCACGCAGCGAGGGATCGACGGCCCGGGACGGATGTCCCGGGGTGAGCACGGCGGCAAGCTCCTGGGTCCGGTCCGCGCTGTCGGACGGCGGCGCGGACGGCTTCGGCGGCGCGAAATCCCCGGTCGCCGGCGCGGGCGCAGATGCGGCGCCGGCCGGTGGTGCGGCGACCTCTTCCTCCTCGAACAGGCTCGGGCCGTCGTCCTCGGGCTCCGCGGTCGCCGACGACTCCTCGGAGGCGGCCGGGTCGGCGATTTCGGGTTCGGCAAAAGCGGCGGCCGGGGCTTCCTCGTCCTCGTAGCCTGGCGTGTAGTCGTCCTCGTCGTCCTCCTCCGCCTCGTCGTCGCGCGCGAAGTAGGCCGGCGGCAGATCGTCCTCGGCCCCCGCCCCGTTCCCGCCCTCACCCCCGTCCCCTCTCCCAACAGTCCCGGCGGCCGCCGGGACTGTTGGGAGAGGGTTGTCTGACACCGGCTCGACAGCCACTTCACGGAAGGGGGACTCAATGGGAACGGCACCGGGCGCAGCCGCAGTCGGGCCTGCCGCAGGCACCCCTCTCCCACCGGCGAAGCCGGGACTGTTGGGAGAGGGGACGGGGGTGAGGGCGGGGGCAGCCGTCGAGAACACGATGGGGGCCGTTGCGAACGCCGCACCGTCTGCCGCGCCGTCGCCCAGGTTCATCAGCTTCAGGAAAGTCAACTCGACCAGCAGGCGGTGCTGGTTATTCCACCGCGTCTCGCCCTGCGCCTCGTTCAGGATGTCGATGGCGCGCAGCATCTGCTGCGGGACGAAGCGGCGCGCCTCGGCCTGAAGCCGCTGCGCCTCGTCCTGCGTCATCTCCTGGCTGACCGCGGGGCCGCCGACGGAGACGAGGAGCAGGTCGCGGAAGTGGGCCGAAAGGGTCCGCAGCAGGGTGCGCGCCTCCTTGCCGGCGTCGAGCATCTGACCGGCGAGCGCGAAAGCGCCCGGCGCGTCCCGGCCGGAGACCACCTCCGTCACGCGCGACAGCAGTTCGGCGTCCAGCGTGCCGAGCACGGCGTCCACCGAATCAGGCGAAAGCTCCTTGGGCGAAAAGGCGAGCACCTGCTCCAGCAGCGACAGCGCGTCGCGATACGAGCCTTCGGCGCCGCGCGCGACCAGGTTGATCGCGGAAGGGCTCGATGCGACGCCCTCGCGGTCGCAGACGTACTTGACCCGCGCGGCGATGTCGGCGAGGGAGCCGCGCTTGAAGTCGAACTGCTGGCAGCGCGAGCGGATCGTGATGGGGATCGCCTGCGGCTCGGTCGTCGCCAGGATGAAGACGACGTTGTCCGGCGGCTCTTCCAGGGTCTTCAGGAACGCGTCCTTGGCGTCGGACGAAAGCTGGTGCGCCTCGTCGATGATGAAGACCTTGTAGCGGAACTGCATCGGGCCGTAGCCGACCGCCTTGCGGACTTCCTCGATGTCGGCCACGCCGCGGTGCGAGGCAGCGTCCATCTCGATCACGTCGATGCACGAGCCGCCCGTGATGCTGGTGCACGCGTCGCACTGGTTGCACGGCTCGGCCGCCGGCCCTTTGTCGCAGTTCAGCGCCTTGGCGAGCAGACGGGCGACGGTGGTCTTCGCCGTGCCGCGCGTGCCCGTGAACAGGTACCCGTGCCCGATGCGCCCCGCCTGGATAGCGTTCTGGAGCGTGCGCGTGACGTGCTCCTGCCCCACCACGTCGGCGAACGTCTGGGGCCGGTATTTGCGGTACAGGGACTGGTAAGCCATGGGCGCGGGTCCGGGGCGACGGA
>CADCTO010000046.1 GCA_902805585.1 uncultured Armatimonadota bacterium
ATCCCACGTAGACACAGTCCTGCCGCCGCAGAACGTGTCGGACAAGGCGGCCATCTCGGCGCTCCTGAACCGGGTCCGAGCGGGCGGCACCACGAACCTGAGCGGCGGCTGGCTCAAGGGCTGCGAGCACGTGCAGGCCCGGCAGGGCGAGGAGATGATCCACCGCGTGCTGCTGCTGACCGACGGGCAGGCGAACGTGGGCGTCACCGACGCGAACGTGCTGATCCGGACGGCGCGCCAGAAGGCGGACGCCGGCATCGTGACGACCACGCTCGGGTTCGGGACCAACTTCAACGAGGACCTGCTGATCGGCATGGCGCGCGCCGCGGGCGGGAACTTCTACTTCATCCAGTCGCCCGACGACGCCGCGGACGTGTTCAAGATCGAGGTCGAAAGCCTGGCCTCCGTCGTCGCGCAGAACCTGTCGGTGACGGTCGAACCAGCCACCGGGAGCGACGCCCGGATCAGTGATCTGCTGAGCAACTACCGCTCCGAGACGCCGGCGGGCAAGACAGTGATCGCACTGGGAGACGTGTACGACAACGAGGACAAACTGCTCGCCCTCGAAGTCACGCTCCCCGCCCAATCGGGCACCGGCGACCGCGCCCTGTTCCGCGTCACCTACGATTATGACGCGGTCGTGGACGGCGCCATCCAGCGGATCGCGGGCGCGCCGATTGAGGTTTCGGTCCCCGTCGGCACGGCGGAGGAGGCGATGGGGGCGGCCCCGGCGACCGACGTGATCGAGCAGGTCGCCCGCGTCCGGATCGCCAAGGCCAAGGACCGGGCCATCGAGCAGGCCGACGCGGGCGACCACGCCGGGGCGGGCGAGACCCTGCGCCGGGCGATCGCGGACCTGCGTCAGAAGGGGCTGCACGAGCGCTTCGAGATCGCCGAAGAGATGGCGCAGCTGGAGCATTTCGCGGAGCGGATCGAGAACCGGCGCCTGGACAGCGCGAGCCGCAAGGAGATGCGCGACCAGTCGTACCAGGCGCACCAGCGCAACCGCGCCGACCTGTCGCTGCGCGGCCTGGGGGCCGGCTCGGCGCGGGACCTGGAGACGACCAGGACGGCCGACAACGGCGTGGAGTTGGAGTGCTACCGCGAGGGCGGGAAGCTGCGGATGCGCGTCGTCTCGGGCGGCTATGACCCCGCCCTGAACGTCCAGTTCCCGCGCAACATCCGCGAAGAGGGCATCCACTACGTCGCCGACGAACTCCAGTTGTCGGCGGACGGCACGTTCTACCGCGCCTCGGGCACGATCCGGCGCCTGGTGCTGCCGGGCCAGGAGCACCTGTACAGCGGCGGTTCCGGCGCCCGAGCGGCCCGGGGCGCCGCGGCGCCCTCGAAAGTGTCCGCCCGCACCGCCGCGGATCTCGAAACGACGACGAGCGTCGGCGACGGCGTGCTGGTGCAGTGCGTCAAGGAGGGCAGCAAACTGCGGGCCCGGGTGGTTTCGGACGGCTACGACCCGAACTTCAACATGCGCTTTCCGCGCGACATCCGCGAGGAGAACACGCTCTACGTGGTGGACGAGGTGACCGAGGTCGCCGGCGGCGGCTCGTACATCACCAGCGGCAAGATCCGCCGCCTGGTGCAGTAGACGCGGGGGCCCGGGAGAAGCGGCCGGCCCGGGGCGCGCCGTGCGGCGCGCCCCGGGCCGGCCCTTTCACACGTGCGCCTGGAGCTTTTCGGCGAGCGTGGTGCGCGGGAAGGCGCCGACCATCTGGTCCACGACCTTGCCGCCCTTGAAGATCATCAGGGCCGGGATGCTCTGCACGCCGTAGCGGCTGCCCAGGTCCGGCTCCTCGTCCACGTCCACCTTCACGACCTTGGCCCGGCCTTTGAGCTGTTCGGCCACGGCGTCCAGTTCGGGGGCGACGCGCCGGCAGGGCGGGCACCAGACCGCGTGGAAATCCACCAAAACCGGCACGTCGGCCTGCAGCACTTCTGATTCCCAATCCGCCGCGGTGACCGCGGTTGTCTGACTCATGATTATTCGGTTCCTTTCGTCCCGTCATCGCCGTCCTGTGCCAGAAAGGCCCGCAGGGCGGACATCCCGCTGCCGTCGGGGAGGGCGTCGCCGCCGCCGCACCCGGCCGCTTCCGAAACCCACAGCGCCGCCGCGATCCAGCCGCGGAGGCCGGGGGGGGCGCACACGTCGCGCCAGGCCCGCGCCCGTTCGCCGAGCGCGCAGATGCGGTCCCATTCGTCCCGGCACGCCCCGCATTCCACCAGATGGCGCCCGACGCGCGACGCGATCGCCTCGGCCAGTTCGCCGTCCGCCAGGGCGTTTATCTGCTCTCGCGCCTGCTCACACTGCATGGCTCGCTCCCTTTCGTCGCGCCCCCGCCGGATGGGGTCTGGTCGCGCCGCCCTCGGCCCCGTCTTCTTCCCGCAGAACGGCGCGCAGGCGGTGGACCGCCTCGTGGACGCGCCCCTGGACGGTACCCTGCGGGATGTCCAGCGCCTCGGCGGCCTCGCGGTATTTCAGCCCCTCGGCCTTGACCAGCAGGAACGCCTCGCGCAGGCTGTCGGGCAGCGTGCCGAGGGCCGCCTCCAGCGACAGCCGCGCCACGGTCGCACGCGCCGGGTCCGGCCACGTCCCGGCCAACTCCTCGTCCAGCGCGGCGGGTTCGTGCCTGCGTGCTTCCCGCATCCGGCGCCACCGGTATAGCGCGATGCGGTACAGCCAGGTCGCCACCGAAGATCGGCCCTCGAAGCCGCCCAGGCCCCGGTAGGCGGCCACGAAGACCTCCTGCGCCAGGTCTTCGGCGTCCGCGGCGCGCCCGGTCAGGCGGAAACAGAAGCGATAGATCCGGTCGCCGTACGTCGCGTACAGCGCGTCAAACGCCGCCAGCCCGGCGCGGCGCGATGTCGTCCGTTGCTCGTCGTTTCGATCTGTCTCCACGTGGCCCTCACTCCTCTAGTGCCGTGCGACGGCCTTTTTGTTGGCAGAAAAAATAAAAAGGGAGGCGAACATCGCCTCCCTTTTCTCACCGCGCATTCCGTCGACGTTTAGACGTGCGTTTGCAGCTTGTCCGCGATCACGGTCCGGGGATAGGCGCCGACCATCTGGTCCACGACCTTGCCCTCTTTGAAGATGATCAGCGTCGGGATGCTCTGGACGCCGTAGCGGGCCGCGATGTCGGGTTCCTCGTCCACGTTCACCTTCATCACCTTGGCCTTGCCCTCCAGCTGATCGGCGACGGCGTCCACTTCCGGGCCGACGCGGCGGCACGGGCCGCACCAGACCGCCCAGAAGTCCACCAGCACGGGCACGTCGGCCTGCAGCACCTCGGTATCGAAATCCGCCGTGGTCACGGCAGCGGCTTGACTCATTCGGAACCTCCTCCAGGGGTGAAACCTGCGACAACGCGGCGCGGAAACGCCTTAACACCTACCGTATTCAACCCGGTATATACCCAGGAGTTCCCGTTTTTGTCAAACTTACCTATCCCCCCTTCCCTCGGCGAAGCCGCTTGTCAGGGAAGGGGGGATAGGTTCAGGGGGACGCCGGACCCGGCGGGGCGGGCGGCCAGCGCGCCGCCGCGATCCGTGCGATCCGGACCGCCGTCTCGCTGACCGCCGTGGTCAGGCGTGTCAGCAGGACGACGCGGTACCGCCACAGGAGGGCCAGGAGCGCGAGGGCCAGCGCGAGCACGGGCATCCAGACGGGCGCGAAGACGAGCACGTACGCGCCCGCCGTCGTCGCGCGGGCGAGTTGCCGGTTGAAGGCGAAGCCGGCGCGCTGCCGGGCCGCGGCGAACCGGTTGCCCAGATCGATGCGGGCCAGGTCGACGGCGCGGACGGGCTCCGGCTCGAACAGGGCGACGGTGATCGTGCACATCCGCGCGCTGCGCTCCAGGTCCGTCCGGCGCTGCTGGAGGAGGCTGGCGTCCACCCCCGCGCGGAACAGGCGCTCCTGGATATAGAGGATGTCGCTGCCGCGCAGGCGCCGCGAGCTGCGCAGCAGGTTGTCCAGTCGCTGTTCGTGCTCGCGCAGCCGGTTCACCCGCCGCTCCAGTTCTTCGTATTGCGAAACGGTTTCGGCCGTGCTCAGGTTCTCCGAGTACAGCTTGCCGACGCCGTGGACGGACGGCACCAGCCGGGGCAGCCGGTCCAGCGACAGGCGCAGGCGCATCCACCCGTGCTTCTTGCCTTTCTCGTCCACTTCGGTTTTGGCGTCCAACACCTCCGCGCCCTGCTGCCGGGCGGCGTCGAGCACCTGCTGCCGGGCCACGTCATACTGGTCCACTTTCACCGTGATCGTCCCGTTGCGCACCGGCATACGCGCCCCGGGTGGGCGGGCGTCCTGCGCCCCGGCCCGCCCGGCGGTCGCGGCAACGAGAACGCCCGCCGCCGTCGCCACCACGCTGACCATCGACATCCTGAGCATCTCTGGTTCCTCCCGTTACCGTCCTTGCATTTACGTTTTGACTACTTATGTAGTCTATTTGCGCAATATACCTCTTGACTACACGGGTCGTCAAGTGGTATACTCCCGCCATGAAAAAACCGGCCCCCCTGGGCGATCAAGAATTAGAAGTCTTGCGCTACGTGTCCGACCACGCGCCGATCACCGTGCGCGAGGTGGCCGAGCAGTTCGGCGACCCGCGCGGGCTCGCGCGGACGACCATCCTGACGGTCATGGAGCGGCTGCGCAAGAAAGGCTTCCTGAACCGTGATAAGGAGGCCGGGGCGTTCCGGTACGCGCCCGCGGTGGCGCAGCCCGAAGTGCTGCAAGGGCTGGTGCAGAACTTCGTCGAAACCACCCTGAAGGGGTCGCTCACCCCGTTCGTCGCCTACCTTTCCGACTCCCGCGGCCTTTCCGAACGCGAGATGGCCGAGCTTCGCAGGCTGGTCCAGGATTTGGAGTCGCCGAAGGAGGGTTGAGGTGGGCAACGGGGCGGTTGATCTCGCTGCGGGAATGTCCGCCGTCTGGGCGGGCAATGCGTGGCGCGCCTGCTGGCAGGGCGGGCTGTTCCTCCTGGTGGTGTGGCTGGCCTGCCGCCTGCTGCCCCGTCTCCCGGCGGCCGGCCGTGTCTGGCTCTGGTGGCTGGCCTGCCTGAAGCTTCTGGTGGGCCTTTTCTGCCTGTCGTCGGTCCCGCTCCCCGTTCTGCCCGCGTCCCGCCCGGCGCCCGTTGCGCCGCGGGACGCGAAGCCCGCCGCGGCGCTCCGCCCCCCGACACGGATCCTGCCTGCCGGTCCGGCACCCGACACCGGCTCCGCCGGGCAGGCGCCCGGTCAAGAGAACACGGAGAGCCCGCGGGCGGCGCCGGCACCTCCTCCGCACGGCACCTCCCGGCCGCTTCCCGCTCCCGCCGTCCTGTTCGGCGTCGTGTGGCTCGCCGGGTGCGCGGGGTTCCTCGTGCTCGGGTTCCGGCACGCGCTGGCCCTGCGCCGTCTCCTGAAGGGGGGCGGGGTGCGGCCGGGCGCCGCACCCGTCCAGGCGGAGGCCGACCGCCTCGCCCGGCACATGGGCCTTCGACGGGCCGTTCCCGTGATCGAGGCGCCGGGCGCTTCCGTCCCGTTCGTCCTCGGCCTGCTGCGGCCCCGGATCGTCGTGCCGGAAGGCTTCGCCGATACGCTTTCGGACGAGCAGATGCGCATGGTCCTGGCGCACGAACTGGCCCACGTGCGGCGCGGCGATCTGTGGCTCGGGTTCGTGCCCGCCTGCGCGCAGACGCTCTTCTTCTTCTTCCCCCCCGTCTGGCTGGCCTGTCGGGAGTACGCCGCCGCGCGCGAGGAGGCGTGCGACGTGCTCGCATTGCGCGCGACGGGCGGCTCCGCCGCCGGGTACGGCCGGCTTCTGCTTTTGATGGTCGCGGGCGATCTCCAGGGCCGGCACCGGGCGGCCCTGGGGCTGACGTCGGGTTTCGCCGCGCTGCGGCAGCGACTCTCCGCCCTCAAGCACGCCCCGGACGCCCTGTCGCAACGGAGCGCGGCCCGGGTGCTGGCGGTCCCCGTGGCGCTGGGACTGCTCTTCGTCGTCCCCTGGCGCCTGACGACGGCCGCGCCCGCACGGAACGCCTCCGGCACGAGCGCCGGCGCGCGTTCGGAAAATGGGCTGCAGCCGCGCTACGCCCTCACCGAACTCGGCACGCTGGGCGGCAACTACAGCCACGCGTACGCCATCAACGAAAGCGGACAGGTCGTCGGCGCCGCGAGCCTCGACGACCGCGCGGGGCGCGGCCGCGCGTTCCTGTGGGACCCCTGGCGCGAAGAGAAGGTGATGCGCGACCTGGGCGCGCTCGCCGGCACGCGGCGCAGTCTGGCGAGCGGCATCAACAACCGCGGGCAGATCATCGCGGCCTCGTACAACTCGACCCGCTACCCGCACTCGTTCCTGTGGAAAGAGCGGCGCCGCTACCTGGAGACGCCGCCCGGCTTCCGGTTCAGCCGTGCCGTGGGCATCAACGACGGGGGGCAGATCGTCGGCGTCGCCCAGACCGGCGGCTACGACCGCGGCGCTCTGGAGGCACGGGCTGTTCTGTGGACCGCGGCGGGCAAGACGCGCGACCTGGGAACCCTCGGCGGGCGCTACAGCCATGCGTACGCCGTCAACGACCGGGGCCAGGTCGTCGGGAAGGCCGACGTTTCAGCCGATGAAGCGCCCCGGACCCACGCCTTCCTGTGGGAGCAGGGCGCCATGCGCGACCTCGGCGTTCTGCCCGGCGGGCGCAACAGCCTCGCACACGCCGTCAATGACCGCGGGCAGGTCGTGGGCGTCTCGGATAGCGCGGACGCGCCGCGCGCCTTCGTCTGGGAGGCGGGCGTGATGCGGGACCTGGGCGCGCTGCCCGGCGGCGCCGCGAGCCAGGCGTACGCCATCAACAACGCCGGGCAGATCGTCGGCAGTGCCGAGGCGGATGCCGTTTCCGGCAGCACCCGCGCCGTCCTCTGGGCGGACGGCACCGTTCTCGACCTTAATACATGCCTGCCGCCCGATTCCGGTTGGGTGCTCACGGAGGCTCGCGGCATCAACGACCGCGGCCAGATCGTGGGCCAGGGGATCAAAGACGGCCGCCAGCGCGCGTTCCTGCTGACGCCCACCCCTCTGGTCACCCAACGGTAGCAGGCAGTGCAAATCCGCCCCTAAGAAATGCGGAGATTCTTGAGGAGAACGGCCCCGCGCCGCCGAACGGATCATAGATTGATGAAGACCATGGTGTCGGCAGCCACGATTCTCCAGGCGAGTTGTCTGGCATTCCTGATTCCGAGCGCCGCCCCGGCCCCGGCGGCCCCGGCGGCCCTGGCGCAGCATGACCCCCAGCGAGACGCCGAAGTCAAGCGGGCGCTCCAGCCGTTTTACCCCGGCTCCCGCATGCTGGGCATGAACAACTGGCAGGCCATCGAGACGCGCGCCGAGATGGGCGAGCCGTTCGCCATTGCCGTCCGGGCGATGCGCCGCTCCATCGCCCGGACGGCAACCTGGCGGACGCGCGCAAAGCGTTCGAGGAGGCGGTCTCGCTCAAGCCCGTCTACGCCCCCTACACGGAGTGGGCGGACACGCTGGCGGCGCGCGGCGACGTCCCGGGCGCCCTGGCCCTGTACCGCCACGCCCTCAGCGACCCGGAGAAGTACCACGGCACCCTGCAGGGCTCCCCGCCGCCGGCCATGGTGATGCGCTACTGCCTGCTGCTCCTGCGGGCGGGGCGAAGGAAAGCGGCCGCCGAAGCCTACCAGTGGGGGTTCGACATGACCGAGCAGCGCCTGGCTTCCCACGGCGCGCGCGACCTGTTCGACCTGAAGCCGACGAGCCGGTCGGCCGATCTGAAAGAACTCCGGGCGGCGGCGCACACCGTCATCGGACTGACCAACCTCGAAGCCCGCACCTGGGACGAGCACCGGATGCCGCCCGACGTGGCGATCGCCGAGTACCGGAAGGCGCTGGCGGTCAAGCCCGACTTCGACATCGCCCGGATCTTCCTGGGCAAGGCGTACAAGAAAAAGGAGTTCCTGGAGCCCGGCAGCGGCCAGCTCGCCGCCGAAGCGTGGCGGGCCGCGGAGCGCAGTTCAAACGACGTGGTGCGCGCTAAGGCCAGGGAGTTGCTGGGCAAGCCCTGACGGGGCCGCGGAGAACAGGCGGATTTCTCGGAAGGTATAGGGCGCAGGCGCATCTCTGCGCCTGATGTCACCCCCGGACGATCTGGATGCGAGACCCGACGGGCGGGCGGCCGAAGGCTTCCCAGGCGTTGCCGCCCCGCAGGAACAGCTCCATGAACCGGTTCTCGCCCCCGTCCGCGCCGGGCCAGCCGCTGCTGCCCGGGGCGAACGACATCCGGCCCGATTCGACCGCGAACGTGCCGTCGCTGGCGGTGGCCTCCTGCTCCGCGTCCCCGATGCGCACCCGCACCCGCTCACCGGCCCGGCCGCCCTCCTCGTAGACGATGGTGGTCTTCAGGTTGCCGTAGCCGTCGACATAGGCGATGCGGTTCGCGGGAACGGAAGGCAGGTCGGATCGGCGGACCTTCTCGTCCAGCGCGTCCGGCCGCCCCAGCGCGATGGCCGCCGCGGCCTGCGGGAACAGGTCGCGGGAACGGAACTGCGAGCCCTCCCGCGGCACGGCGGCGTAGCGTATCTCTTCGGCAAGGTCGCGCACGAACGAAAACGTGTAGCCCGCGTTGACGCCGATCACGCGCACGCCCGTGGGCAGCCGCGCGAACGCGAGCCGCTCCCCGGCGTTCCCCTCGCGCGCCTCCGCATCGTCTTCGCGCGGCGCGACGTTGTGGTAGATCAGCGTGCCCGCGGGCGCCTCGTTCAGCCCGAGCTGCGCCACGCAGAAGCCCGCCGCCAGCGTCGCGAACGGCGGCACGGGCGTCAGGTGTATCTCGGCGTCCGGCAGGTGCAGCTTGATGCGCTGGACCACCTCCGCGAAGGCCAGATCGCCCGTCCCGTAGTCGGCAATGATGTGCATCAGCATCGGCGTTCCCTTCGTGGCCGCTTAAAGGGTGCCCGCTTTCGGTATGATAAGGTGCGCCTCGAAAGCAAGGGAACCGCGGGATGGCAACGGACACGGAAGACTTTACCCTCGGCATCGAAGAAGAACACCAGGTCGTGGACGCCCGGACGGGCGCCCTCCGGCCCCGCGGAGCGCGCGTCCTCGCCAACGCCCGCCCGGAGCTCGGGGACGAAGTCCAGCCCGAACTCTACCAGTCGCAGATCGAGACCGCGTCCCCCGTGTGCCACACGCTCGCGGAGGTGCGCGCGGAACTCGTGCGCGCCCGGCACGCCCTGATCCAGGCGGCCGAAAAGGGCGGAGACCGCATCGCCTCGGCGGGGACGCACCCGTTCTCGCACTGGGAAGACCAGGCGATCACGCCCAAAACGCGCTACCAGGGCATCGCGCGCGATTACCGGCAGCTCGCCCGCGAACTCGTGATCTTCGGCTGCCACGTCCACGTCGGGCTCCACGACCGCGAAGCGGCCATCGGCGTGCTGAACCGCGCCCGCGTCTGGCTCACGCCGCTGCTGGTGCTGGCCGCGAACTCGCCGTTCTGGCTGGGGGACGACACCGGATACGCCTCCTTCCGCACCGAGCTGTGGAGCCGCTGGCCGATGGCCGGGCCCCCCCACTACTTCGCCTCGCGCGACGAGTACGACGCGCTGCTGCGCTCCCTCATCGCCACGGGCGCCATCGAGGACGCGACCAAGATCTACTGGGACGTCCGCCTCCCCGAGAAAGTGCCCACCGTCGAGTTCCGCATCATGGACGTGTGCATGACCGTGGACGAAGCGGTGATGATGGCGGGCCTGACGCGGGCTCTGGCGCGGACCTGCTACGAGCAGGCCGTCCATGACGCGGACTACTGCCGGGCGCGGCCGGAGCTCCTGCGGGCGGCGCACTGGCGCGCGGCGCGCTACGGCCTGGAAGGGGAGCTGATCGACGTCGCGGCGGAGCGCGTGGTCCCGGCGCCCGACCTGATCGGCGCGTTCCTCGCCTTTCTGCGGCCCGCCCTGGAAGCCGCGGACGACTGGGACGAGGTGTCTGCGCTCGTCGGCGAGACGCTACGGCGCGGTAACGGCGCGATGCGCCAGCGGGAGGCCTACCGGCGCACGGGGCGGGTCGAAGACGTGGTCGGCCTGATCGTCGCGGAAACGGCCCGGGGCACGGAGTGAGCGGCGGCGACGGGCGCCGGACCCGGGTTGTTCAGCGTCGCCCGTTTTTGGTATAATAGGAAATCTGTGGTGCGACTTTTCGAGGCCGAGGCGCGTCGTAACAACGGGGCCCGCGCCGCTCGCGTCCCGGCAATACGCGGAGGAATCTGACCCATCATGCTCAAGCGACTTTGGCGCTATATCGTGGCCGTGCTGACCGGTAAGCTGGACGAGGTCGAGGACCCGGAGATCCTGCTGTCTCAGGCGCAGCGGGAGATGCAGGAGATGCACGCGCGGAACCGCGAGCGCGCGGTCCAGGCCATCACCCAGAAGAACAACCTCCAGCAGATGGTCGACGACACCCAGAAGCGCGTCGACAACCTCCAGGCCAAGGCCGAACTCGCCCTCAAGCGCGGCGACCGGGAGCTGGCGTTGCAGCTGCTGCGGGAGAAGCAGCAGTACGAGACGACGCTGACGGCGACCAGGGAGTCGCTCGCGCAGGCCGTCGAGACGGTCGAGTCCGTCAAGGTGGCGATCCGGCGCGAGGAAGAGCGCATCCGCACCAAGACCGCCGAAGCCCTCGCGCTCAAAGCCCAGTGGAAGAACAGCCAGATCCAGAACGCCATGCACAAGGCGCTGGACGGCATCGGCAGCATCGACCAGACCACGCAGACGTTCGAGCGCGCGCAGGCCAAGATCCGGACCGCCAATTCCGAGTCGAGCGCCCGTGCCGAGATGGCCAAGGAGCGCGTCGAGAACCGCGTGGCGGATCTGGACGAGGCCGTGGGCAACTCGGCGGCCGAGGACGAACTAGCCTCCCTGGAGCAGAAGCTGGGCCTGCGTTCCGCGCCGGCCGTGCAGGCGGCGACGACGACCCCCGTGACCTCCGGCGATACCGATATCGACCGGCAACTCGCCGAACTCGAAGCCCGCGTGGGCGGTGGCGGCGGGACGAGCACCGGGACCGGGGCGTAGGCGCGGCCACGTGTGCCGCATGGTCGGCCTGGTCGCGGCGGGCGGGGAGGCCGCGCCGCCGGCGTTCGCGCATCTCGTCGGCGCCCGACACTCGCTTCGCCGCCAGGCGACTGCAGGCTGCGTCCCCGAGGGCTGCGCCCCCGGCCACGCCGATTCGTGGGGCGTCGGCTGGTTCGACGACGACGGGCAGGTGTCGCTGCTGCGGCAGACGGGCTCGCCCGTCGATTCCGCGTCGTTCGTTTTCGCGGCGGAAACGGCGGCCCGCCGCGGCAGCCTCAGTGGACCCGCCCGTGTCCTGATCGGCCACCTGCGCAAGGCGACGCGGGGCGTCGTCACCAGCGAAAACGCGCACCCCGTCCGGGTGGACTACCGCCGCCCGGGCGCCGCCCCCGGCACGCCGCGCGACACGCTGCTCGTGGCCCACAACGGCACCCTGCGCGCCCCGCTCCTCCGGACGCTGCGCGAGGATCTGGGGCCGGAACGGGACGAAGCCAAATCGGATTCCGATACCGTTGTGCTGGCGGCCTGGATCGGCCAGCAGGTGGCCCGGGGAAGTGCGGACACTGGTGCCGCACTCGCGGCGGCGTCGCGTGCGCTGGTGGAACGGCTCGGTCAGGTCGCGCCCGGACGGCCCTCCGACGCCTACACGTCCCTGAACCTTCTGACCGCCCACCGGACCGGGCTGTTCGCACTCCGCCAGTTCAGCGGCGATCCGGCGTACTACACGCTGCTGGCACGGCCCGGGCTTCCGGGCGAAGGGGCGGCCTGGGTCGTGTCGGCGGAGCCGACGGACGACGCCCCGGGCTGGGAACCGCTGACACCGGGCGATCTGACGCATTTCGCGCCCGAC
>CADCTO010000047.1 GCA_902805585.1 uncultured Armatimonadota bacterium
GTCCAGCGCCTGATCGAGGACCCGCTGTCGGAGGAGGTCCTGCTAGGCCGCTTCTCGCCGGGCGACACGATCCAGGCCGATCTGGAGGGCGAGGGCGAGAAGTCGACGGTCATCTTCCGCAAGGTCGATAAGCCCGACACGGAGGAGGACGCCGAGCCGGGCGCGCTGGCCGCGCCCGCCGGCCTGCCGGAACTGCCGCCGCCGCCGTCGGAAGGCTAGACCTTCCCGCCGGCGTATTGAAAAAGGGGCGGCCGTGTCACACGGCCGCCCCTTTGCTTTTTCGGAGCCGGGTATCGACATCCTTCGTATCCTTTGGACCCCGCCGCCGTCCCGGGCGGACCGCAAGATGTGGGTCGGGCGCTGGTCCGCCTCCGGGCCGATGGTCATCTTACCGACAACACTGCCACTGGCCTGCCATCGTACTACCTGCGGCGTAGCGCCGCCGGGGGAGAAGCGCGCGAAAAACCGGCAGCGTTGCGGGGCCGCCGTGCGTGATCGGCCCGGCGCAGAGGACGGCCCGGCACGGATGGGTACAACCGGAACAAATGAGGATCACCTTCACCACCCCGTCGCGCCGGCCGCGCCCCGGCACACGCCCCGGCATGGCGGCGTTCCCTTCGGGTGAACGCCGCCGCGGTTTCACGCTCATCGAGCTTCTCGTCGTGATCGCCATAATAGCGATCCTCGCCGCCATCCTGTTCCCCGTCTTCGCCCAGGCGCGGGAAAAGGCGCGCCAGGCGTCCTGCGCCAGCAACCTCAAGCAGATCGGGCTGGGACTGCTCCAGTATACGCAGGACTACGACGAGGCGATCACCCAGTCCTTTTACGGGAGCCCGGGCGACTCCGACGCGGGCGGCAACTACAAGTGGATGGACGCCGTCTACCCCTACGTGAAGAACGAACAGGTCTTCACGTGCCCGAGCGACGGCGCTTCCAACGCGCGCTACGTCTACCACCGGAACCTTTCCGCCGGCCAGACGAGCATCAACTACGGCAGCTACGGCCTGAACGGCGCGTACGGAGCCTCCGGGGACAGCCAGACGCCGCCGCGATCCAGCGGCAGTCCCACGAACCGCTACCTGGTCAGCCTTGCCCAGGTGGAAGCGCCCGCGGCGACCGTCTGGGTCACGGACAACAACAACGCGCCGAGCCCGGCGAACCCGGGCGGCTCGCAGGGCTTTTTCTGGCTGAGCGCGTCGTCGCATCCGGTCATCACTTCGACAAGGCCCCGCCAGCTGCAGAACATCGTCGAGCGCCACACGGAGATGACGAACGTGCTGTTCTGTGACGGCCACGTCAAGGCGTTGAAGCTGGAACGGCTGACGGAGGCGCACGGCGTCGGCTCCCCCCCGGTCCCCGTATGGCACCTCTTCACCATCGAGGACGATTAGCCCCCCTTGACTGCTTGTTCCAAAACCTGTCATTCGCTTCAGGGGCGCGCGCCGTGCCGGTGCCGATAATTATGCCGGAGGCATTGGAACAATGCGGTTATCGCACGCACTCGAAGCGCGGATGCAGCAGCAGCAGCGGATCGACCCGCGCCAGATACTGGCCAGCGAGATCCTGACGTGGACGACCCAGGAGCTGGAGGCGGCCATCGAGCGCGAGGTCGCCGAGAACCCCGCGCTCGAGGTCAACGACGGGGAGACGCTGCCGCAAAGCACGATCACCGAGCTGCCCGCCGCCCCCGCCCGGGAACCGGACCTGCGCCTGCCCAGCGCCGGGCCGCGGGAGGATTGGGGCGACGACGACCCGATGGACCGTGTCGCCTCCTCGCTTTCGCTGCGGGACCACCTGCGCGGGCAGGTCGGCCAGGTGGCGTCCGGGAAGCAGGCGGCCATAGTGCGCCACCTCATCGAGCACGTGGACGAACGCGGCTACCTGGTGGCCGACCTCGCCGACGTGGCCGAAGCGCTGCGCGTGCTGCCTTCCGAAGTGGACGGGGCCGTCGAGGCGCTGCAAGCCATGGACCCGCCCGGGGTGGGCGCGCGCGACCTGCGCGAATGCCTGGTCTTGCAGGCGGTCTTCCTGGAACAGGTGGGGGAGGGGGACCCGCTGGCCCTGAGCATCCTGCGCCGGTGCTGGGACGACCTGGTCGCGCACCGCGAGGCGCGCGTCGCGAGCCGCCTGAACGCGCCCCTCGACGACGTGAAAGACGCGGTCGCGTTCCTGCGCCAGGCGCTCACGCCCTACCCGGGCCGCGCGTTCCGCCCCTCCTGGGAGAGCCGTCCGTGCGGGGGCGGGGATACCGTGCGGCCCGACCTCGTGTTCCGCCGGACCGAGGCCGGGTTCGTCGTCGAGGTGCCCGGCGACTATTCGCGCGCCCTGGCCCTCGCCCCGCTGTGGCAGCGCCTGGCCGACCGCCCCGACGCCAGCGCGGACGACGCGATGCGCCGCTACATCCGCGACCACGTGGAGCGCGCCGAAGGCTTCCTGCAAGGCCTGGCCCGCCGCGGGCGCACGCTGCGCTCGATCGCCCAGTCGCTCGTCGAACTCCAGCCCGGGTTCCTCGAGACCGGCAACCGGGCGTTCCTGCGCCCGCTGACGCGCGCCTCGCTGTCCGAGCGCCTGGGGCTGGACGAGTCCGTCATCAGCCGCGCGGTCGCCGACAAGTTCGTCCAGCTGCCGTCGGGTGAGGTGGTCCCGCTGGACGCCTTCTTCGGAAACGCCCACGCCATCCGCGAGGCGCTCCGTCAGCTGGTCGAGGACGAGGACCCGGCCGACCCCTACGCCGACGAAGAGATCGCCGACCTGCTCACGGCCCAGGGGCACCCGCTGGCGCGCCGCACGGTCGCCAAGTACCGCAATCTGGAAAAGATACTGCCCCCC
>CADCTO010000048.1 GCA_902805585.1 uncultured Armatimonadota bacterium
CGGCTGCTCGCTCTTTTATGGAGAGCGGCCCCCTCCGCCCCCGTTATTGGGGGCGGAGGGGCTGCTTGACAGAGGCCTGCTATGCGGTCTGGGGTTCCCGGTCGCGGCGGTCGCCACCCCGGCGGTCCCCACCGCGGTCGCCGCCGCCGCCACGACGGCCGCGGTCCCGGTCGCGGTTCCTGCCCCCCCCTCCGCCGCCGCTGCCGTCGCCGCGCCCCTCGGAAGTCGGCTCGCCGCCGCGCGTTTCGCTGCGCTCGCCCGGCGCGCCGCCCCCGCCCGCCGCCCGGCCCACGACCTCGGCGGTCGCGGAAGAGCGGCCGACGCGCAGGAGCTTGGCGCGCACGTTCTGGCCGACGAACTTGGCGCCCTGCACGAACTCGACCAGATACCCGCTCTCCGTGAAGCCGGTCGCGCCCGGCGGAGCCACGAGCGGGTTTCGCATGATCTGGACCTCGACGACCTGCCCCTTGCGGTACGGCAGGAGCGAGCGGTCCATCTCGTCCATCTTGCCCGGCTGGATCTCGTACTTTTCCTGGTGCAGGTCTTCCGAGACGCGGACGTAGACCGCCCGCTGCAGACTGTGCTCCAGCTGCTCGATGTCCTCGCCGGCCTCGCCGATCAGGTAGGCGGCCACCTGCGGGTTGCACAGGACGCGGAACGCTTCGGCGTTCTGGGCGCGTGTCAGGCGGCGCAGGTCCCGCTCGATCCCTATGGCGACCGACTCGGGCGACTGCAGCTTGCCCTGCCCGTTGCAGTAGGGGCACGGCTCGTCCATCTGCTCGTTGATGGTCTCGCCGGTGCGCTTGCGCGTCATCTCGACCAGCCCGAGCGGCGAGATGTGCCCGATCTTGCAGCGCGACTTGTCCCGCTTGAGCTCCCTGTCGAGCGCCGCCTCGACCTTTTTGCGGTCGGCCGCGCTGTTCATGTCGATCAGGTCGAGCACGAGGATGCCGCCCAGATCGCGCAGTCGGACCTGCCGGGCGATCTCGGACACGGCCTCCAGGTTGGTCTGGACGATGGTGTCGGCCAGCCCCGAGGTCGAGCCGGTGAAGCGGCCGGAGTTGACGTCGATGGCGACGAGGGCTTCGGCCTGGTCGATGATGAGGTAGCCGCCGGACTTGAGCCAGACGCGCCGCTTGAGCAGGCGCTCGATGTCCTGCTCGATGCCCAGCTGCTCGAAGACCGGCTTCTCGCCGTCATGCAGCTCCACCCGGTTCTTGAGCGAGGGTCCGAAGAAGTCCAGCAGTTCGTGGGCGCGCTTGTAGTCGCCGGCCGAATCCAGCACGAGCCGGTCCACGTCCTGCCCGAACGCGTCGCGCAGGATGCGGAACAGCAGCGTCAGGTCGGAATAGACGAGGTTCGGCGCGGGCGTCACGTCCGCCTTGGCCTTGATCTCGCCCCACTGCTTCAGCAGGAAATCGAGGTCCTGGCGCAGCTCGCGTTCGGACTTGTCCTCGGCCTCGGTCCGCACGATCAGCCCGTAGCCGGGGCGGGCGCCGTCCGGCGTGCGGCGCAGGCTTTCGACGATCTTCTTGAGCCGGTCGCGCTCTTTGGGGTCGTCGATCTTGCGCGAGACGCCCAGCGACGCCTCGTCGGGCATGAAGACGAGGTACCGGCCGGGGATGGAGATGCGGGTCGAAACGCGCGAGCCCTTGCTGCCGCGCGGGCCCTTCACGACCTGGACCAGGATCTCCTGGCCGCGCTTGACCAGCTCGCGGATGTTGGCGTGGGCGCGGCTGCGGCGGCCGAAGCGGTTGAGGTTGGGCCCGCCGCCGCCGCCCTCCCCGCCGTCCGCCCCTTCGCCTTCGTCCCCGCCGGGCACGATGTCGCCCGCGTACAGGAACGCGTTGCGCTCCAGGCCGATGTCGACGAAGGCCGCGTCCATGCCGGGCAGAACGTTGTCCACCCGGCCCTTATAGATAGAGCCGACGACGCGCTCTTCGCGCTCGATGTGCAGCTCGGCCAGTTGGCCGTCTTCGCGCACCGCGATACGCGTTTCGCGCGCGTCCGCGTTGACGATAATCTCTTTTGACAAAAACTTCCTCCCCAAAAGCCGCCCGTCCTGGCCGGGCTCGGAGTCCCGGGGCTACGGCGGCGCTGATGTCCGGGGCGACGTCCGCGAAAATCTAGCGGCGCGACCGGGCAGCAGCGGCGGGAGGGGCGGCGAGAATCACTTCTTAAACGTCCACAGTTTCGAGGCGGTGAAGTTCCAGGCCGTCACCACGACCGTAGCCGCGGCTTTCGCGGCGTTGACGGCCAGCGGCGAGAACTGGTGCTTCCCGGCGCCGGTCACGATCAGGCTGACGATCTCCGCGGCGGGGCGGTCGACCGTGGTCAGCTTCAGCTGCGACGCGACGATCAGGGCGAGCGTCATGATCGAGACGTTCAGGAGGTAGCCGACGAGGTTGGTCGCCAGGAACTTCGGGTACTGCTTGCGCGCGTCGCCGTCGCCGGCCCGGAAGGTCCAGCGACGGTTCCAATAGAAGCCGTTGCAGACGGCCACCAGGAAGGAACAGGTGGCGGCGAGCAGGATGGGCAGACCCAGGTGGAACTTCAGGAGGTTGAGCAGACCGAAGTCGATGATGGTAGACGTCGCGCCGACGATGCAGAACTTCACGAACTGACGCGGCCCGGTGCGGGACGCGAACGACGAGACGGCGCCGGAAATCATGCGTTGCCTCCTGATGCACCCATTATAACATACGGGGGAGGGGGCATCGAATCCTTCCCCGTCGGCCGCAATTTCCGTGCCTTCCGGGGCGCGCACCCCGAGATGGCCGTCCGTTTTCCGGGGCGCGCCCTGGAAGTGCTGTATAATCGGAAGCAGAAGGCCTGTCCTGATTGCGGCTGCGGCTGTCCCCCGGGTCATGGCACTCTACCTGCATCGGATGCTGCGCTGTGGCGTCCGCACTCGTCATCGTACCCGCCCTGAACGAAGCCTGAACGAAGAGGAGAGAACCCTTTTGTCCCGTACCGTCCCCGCTGCCGCCTCCCCCAGGTTGCCGGACCACGGCACGGTCGCGCTGTCATCCGGCGCCGACGTGTACCGGCAGTTCTTCGAGAACGCCGCCGATCCGCTCTTTCTGCTGGACGAGTCCGGGTTCCGCGACTGCAACCGGGCCTTCCTGGATCTCCTCGGCTATCCGGACAAATCCCGGATCCTGTCCAAGCCGCTCTCCGCCGTTTCGCCGCCCGCGCAGCCCGACGGCAGCGCGTCGGCGCACAGGGCGGCCGAGATGGTCGTGGCGGCCTCGCAGAACGGGAGCCACCGCTTCGAGTGGCTGCACCGCCGCTCGGACGGGACGGACTTCCTGATGGAGGTCCACCTCGCGGCCGCGCCCTCGGCGGGCAGGCAGCTCCTGCACGGCACCCTGCGGGACACGTCGGCGCGCGCCCGCCTCGAAGAGGCGCTGCGCGACACGGCCCGCGGCGTGTCCGCCACCACGGGAGACACCTTCTTCCGCTCGCTCGTGGAGTACCTGTCGCGCGCACTGCGGGCGGACTACGCCTTCATCGGAGAGCTGGTCGGGGAGGACCAGGACAGCGTGCGGACGACGGCCGTGTCCGTGGACGGGAACCTCGTGCCCAACTTCGAATACCGGTTGTGGGGCACCCCGTGCGCGAACGTCGCATCCGGCATAACGGGGAACCAGGTGTGCGCGTACCTGAGCGGGGTGCAGCCGCTGTTCCCGGACGACCGCCTGCTGGCGGAGATGGGGATCGAAGGCTACGTCGGGACGCCCCTCTTCGACTCCGCGGGGTGCGTGCTCGGACTGATGGTCGTGCTGTTCCGGCAGCCCGTGCGCGACCTGCCCGTCGTCGAATCCATGCTCCAGGTCTTCGCGGCGCGCGCCGCGGGCGAACTGGAGCGACGGCGGTCCGAGCGGGCGCGTGAGCAGGCGCTCGCGGCCCTGAAGGCGAGCGAGGAGCACTTCAAGAGCGCCTTCGAGCGTTCGTCCATCGGGATGGCCATCGTGGACCTCGACGACCGCTTCGCGCACGTCAACCAGGCTCTCTGCGACCTGTTCGGCTACTCGCCCGAGGAGATGATGCAGCTCACCACGGCGAGCGTGAGCCACCCGGACGACCTCCGGGTGCTGCGCAAATCGCGTGACAACACGCGCCGCCTGCTGGGGGGGGAGATCCCGTCGTTCCAGGTCGAGAAGCGCTACCGACGCAAGGACGGACACTACTTCTGGGGGCTGGTCGGGGTCTCGCTGGTGCACGACGCCGACGGCAACCTGCTCCACTTCATCTCGCAGGTGCAGGACATCACCGAGCGCAAGCAGGCCGAAGAGGCGCTCCGCCGGACCAACGACGCCCTGGAAGCGCGCGTGGAGGAGCGGACGGCGGAGCTCGAAAAAGAGCGCGCCCTTCTCGAAGCGATCCTGCGCCAGATGCCCGCCGGCGTGATGGTCGCCGAGGGGGGGACCGGCCGGCTGCTGCTCGGCAACGAACAGATGACGCGCATCCTGCGCGGCCTGACGGACCAGCTCGGCGGCATCGAGGACCTCGGCCGCCTCACGATGTGGCACCCGGACGGCCGCCTCTACGTTTCCGAGGAGTCGCCCCTCGTGCGCACCCTCCGCGGGGGGGAGGTCGTACGGGACGAAGAGATCGCGGTCCTGCGCGGCGACGGAACGCGCGGCGTCCTGCTGGTCTCCTCGGCCCCGATCCACGACGAACAGGGGCGCGTCGTGGCCGCCGTCAGCAGCGGGCTGGACATCACCGACCTGAAGCACACGGAGGAGGCCCTGCGCCGCCTGCACGACGAGCTGGAGATGCAGGTCCAGGAGCGGACGGCGGAACTGGCCCAGGCGAACGCGGCGCTGCAGGCCGAGGTGCAGGAGCGGCGGCGGGCGGAGCAGGTGTCGCGGGGGCAGACGCAGGCGCTGGCGCGCACGCTCAACGCCCTGACGGCCCGGCCCGACGTGGACACCTTCTTCGGCCATCTCGTGCAGGCGATCCAGGAACAGCTACAGGCCGACGGCATCGGGTTCGAGCTGTACGACCCCGAACGGGACCGTATCACCCACGGCTTCTCCGCCGTCGGGGATCAGGTGCTTTCCGACGAGGACGTGCGCGGGTGGGGCGTTTCCCCCGACGGCTGGCCGGCCGCCGAGGACCCCTCGTGGCAGGCGGTGCTCGGCGAGCGTCGCCCGCTCGGCATCTACGACCTGCGCAGCGACCCGCGACTTATCTACCGTGAGCAGTTCCTGCGTGCGGGCGCCCAGTCCGTCCTCGTCGTGCCGCTGCTCCTGGGCGACCAGCCGATGGGCTACAGCCTGATCTTTCACAAGCAACCCCGCCGCTACGGACCGGAGGAGATCGAGCTGGCCCAGGCGCTCGCCCAGCAGGCGATGCTCGCTTTGCAGCTTTCGCGCCTGGCCGAGGAGGGACAGGAGGCCGCCGTCCTCAAAGAGCGGAACCGGCTCGCCCGCGAGATCCACGACACGCTCGCCCAGGGCTTCGCCGGCATCCTCATCCACCTCCAGTTCGCCGAGGTGGCGATCACCCGCAAGCCCGAAAAGGCGCTCCCCGCGCTGATCCAGGCACGCGATCTGGCCAAGAGCAGTCTGGCCGAAGCGCGGCGCTCGGTCCTGGCGCTGCGCCCGAACGCGCTGGAGAACGCGAGCCTGCCGGACGCCCTCCGGAAGCAGGTGGACGCCATGACGGCGGGCACCCCGCTGCGGCCCCGCCTGGAGGTGCTGGGCGCGCCGTGCCCGCTCGCGCCCAGGACCGAGGACCACCTGCTCCGCATCGCGCAGGAGGCGCTGAACAACGCCATCAAGTACGCCGAGGCGGGCGAAGTGCGGGTGACGCTCGCGTTCGACCCGGGCCGCGTCACGCTCATCGTGGCGGACGACGGCGTCGGCTTCACCCCCGGGGACCGCCCGCGCGGCGGCGGCTTCGGCCACGTCGGGATGCGCGAGCGTATACACGCGATGGGGGGCGAGCTGACGATCCGCAGCGCGCCGGGGCAGGGGGCCGAGGTCTGCGCCAGCGTCCCGGTGCCGTGCGAAACGGGGAGGCCTGCATGAGCAGCAGTGAGCAGCCGAGCGCGGAAGCGCCGATCCGGTGCCTGGTGGCGGACGACCATCCCGTGGTGCGCGAGGGGGTGGTCGCGACCCTCGAACTGTACGACGAGCTGTCCGTGGTGGCCCGGGCCAGGAACGGGCGCGAAGCGGTCGAGCGGTTCCGCGAACACCGCCCCGACATCACGCTGATGGACCTGAACATGCCGGAGATGGGCGGCGTCGACGCCATCGCGGCGATCCGCGCGGAGTTCCCCGACGCGCGCATCATCATCCTGACGACCTACGACGGCGACGAGGACATCTTCCGCGGGCTGCGCGCCGGGGCCCGGGCGTACCTGCTCAAGGAAGGGTCGGTCGAGCAGTTGATCGAGACGATCCACGCGGTCCACCGGGGCCAGATGCGCATCCCGGAAGAGGTCGCCGCCAAGCTGGCGGTCCGCATGACGAGCCCGGAACTGACCGCGCGCGAGCTGGAAGTGCTCCGCCTGATCGTCGCCGGCAACAGCAACCTGGACATCGGGAACGCCCTGTTCATCACCGAGGCCACGGTCAAGGCGCACGTCAACAGCATCCTCGGTAAGCTCGACGTCAGCGACCGGACCCAGGCCGTGACCACGGCGCTGAAGCGGGGCATCGTCCACCTGGAACGCTAGGGTTTTCGACGCTCCCCACCGGGCCGCCCGATCGGGCGGCCCTTTTTCATCGCCCGGCAGGTGTTCGCATCGGAAACGACGCGTCTCCAACTAAAGTTGGAGACGCGACGCCAACCAACGAGCTATCGGCGCTACCACCCGGGTCCTACCGCAAAGTGTGAACCTGCGGCCGATGCCGCCGGACCACCCCTCCCGCTACAATCCCCACAACAAATGACTCCGGGCCGCACGCCCGGTGCAGGGACGGAGCAGCACCACCCGATGAACTCGTTTTTCCAGACCGAACCGTTCTCGTGCGCCCTGATGGAGGCGCTGGACTACGTCGCCTGCGGCGGCGCGGACATGGGGGAGTGCCTGTCCGCCGCCGGGTCGGTCCACGAGAACGATCGCGAAAGCTGGTACATCGCGTGGAACGGGCTGGCCGAACGCGTGCGCCGTGGCGCGGCGCCCGTCCTGGCGGACGGGCAGGCGCGAGGCGCGCGTGACGCGTTCCTGCGCGCGGCCCTGTATTACCGGATGGCCGGCCGTTTTCTGGAGCGGGAACCGCTGGACCCGCGAGCCTCCACGGCCGACGGTGCCAGCGAGGCTTGTTTCGCGACCGCGATGCGGCTGTCGTCCCCCCTGTGCGAGACGGTCGAGGTCGCCCACGGCGGGGCGCGCCGGACGGGCTATATCCACCGGGCGGATGCGGGCGAACGGCCCGGCGCGACGCTTCTGGTCGCGGGCGGCGCGGGTGCGACGCCCCTGGAACTGTATTTCGCCTGCGCGGTCGCCGCGGCGCGGTGCGGCTGGCACTGCCTCGCGGTCGGCCCCGGCGCCGAGACCGACGGGCCGGCGCTGACACACTCGCTGGTAGATGCCGCGGTCACGCTCCCGTGCGTCGACCCGGGCTGTCTCGCGGTCCTGGCGTTCCGCGGCGGGAACGAGGCTCCGTTTCAGGACGGCGGTGGCAGACGCCGGCTGGCCCGGCCGCTCGCGATGGGAAATGCGGAGGAGGTCCTCCGGGTGCTGCGCGGATGCGCCGAATGCGGCGGCACCGCCATCACCGCCGCCGACGCCGCCGAAGAGCGGTCCTGCTCCGGCGCGCTCGGGCGCTTCCACCAGGGGCTGTCCCGCTGGCTCGACGGGCATGCGTGAGACGGCACGACAAGACCGGGCGGGCCGGCCGGGACCGGCCCTCTACGAAACTGAGGAGATAACGATGCAGACGATGTTCGATCTTTCGCGGCGACGGCGGGTGCGGGCGGGCGTGCAGGGGGTGTGTGCCACGCTCGCGGCCGCCGTCGGTCTGGCACTGCTTTCCGGTCAGCCCGGCGCGCGCGCCCAGGGCACCGCAGGAAAAAGGGTCGCCCTCGCCCGCGGGACCGGTATCCCCGGCGAGGTGGTCGGGCAGTGGCGGTTCACCACTATCTCAGGCGTCACCCACTGGGATTCGTCGGGAAGGTACCTGGGCAGTGGCAGCGGCGGCGCGCAGTCCTACGTCTTCGCCAAAGACGGCACCTACACGATGTTCAACTACGTCAAGTCGAACAGCTACGGCTGGACGATCCAGACCCTGACCTGGCAGGAGGGCACGGCGTCCTTCTCCGGCGGCACCGTCACCCTGCGCCCCACGTCCGGCCGCTACCAGGTCGCCGATAACTACAACAAGAAGAACAACTACCGGCGCCCGATGCGGCCCGACGAACTGAAGAAGAACGCGAAATCGGTCCCGTGGAGCGTGGACCAGCGGGACGGCAAGACGGTCCTACTGATGGGCGGCGCCACGTTCGAGCGGGCGAAATAACCGGGCTGCGCCGGCACGAACCTTCCGGGAAAAGATCATGCACACGAGCACTAACCGCTTCCACCGCTCCTTCGCTCTGCTGGCCGCCGGTCTCCCGCTGGCGGGCGCGGCGACCGTCTCGCTCGCAAGCTCCCCTGCGGCGCTCGCCGCCGTGAAGACCGGGGCCGAACCCGCCAAAACGTCGCGAATCATCCGGGTCAACCTTCCGTCGGGCGCGCAGCGCGTCGGCGCCGCCGCGGACGTCGAGAAGTTCCGAGGAGCGCTCGAAAACATCGCCAGGGCGGCCGGCGGCCGCGTCGAGGACGTCGAGGTCGTAACGTGGACGTCCGGCGGTGACGGGACCCGGGCTGCGCTGGCCGCCGCGCTCAAGGCAGCGGGCTTCCAGTACGCGCCGCAGCCCAGCACTTCGGTGGACGGCGGCGGCACGATCACCATGTTCCTCGCGGCGAGCGACGAGAAAAAGACCGGCGTCATCGGGATCTGGCTCCACCAGAAGGGCAACCCCTTGCTGTTGGCTTGGGGCACGGTCGCCCCCGGCGGCGGGGGAGGCTCCGCATCCGCGGCGGTGGTTCACGCCCCGGCGCGCCCTGCGCCGGCCCGGCCCGTGCCCGCAGGCGACGCCGGAGACGTGGCCGCAGCGCCGGAGGCCGCCCGGACGATCCAGCTCGACGCCTCCGCACTCACCGTCAACGTGATGAAGAACGAGATGCCGCAGATGCCCGCGTTCCCTAAACTGGCCGAGAAGCCCGGGGTGGTCCGCGGGTACGTCAAGGACACGCGAGGGCGGCCGCTCGCGGGCGCCCGGATCGGCATACGTTCGACGTTGGTGAACCAGTTCAGCGGCGTATCCACCCGGACCGATGCCGAAGGCTATTACGAAGTCACCGCGCCGACCGGCGTGGCGGACTTCTACTGCGCGGGATACGCGGTCGACTACGGCGAGGGGCGGGCGGGCCTGGGCCTGCACCCGGCGGACGGCGAGGCGGACGGCTTCGCGACCCCCGGCGGCCGGGTCGAGAACTTCGTACTGCTTCCCTACGGCATCGCCGACCGCGACGGGGCGCAGGACGACCCCCGGTATGCGAACAACTACTACGGCGGCACGGTCGTTCTCAACTGGACCGTGGACGACGACCGCCCGGTGTTCTCGGACCGGCGCAACCTGCCGTCCGGGTCCGAGATCGAGCTGACGCTGACCCCGGACGGGCCGCTGATCGACGGCAGTGCGGGCCGCGCCTTCGTCCTGCGGAAGCCGGTCCGTAACGGTGTGACCGCCCAGCTCTACATCACCAACATTCCGGTCGGCGCCTACCGCGTCGCCGCAAAACTGGTGGGCGGCGGCGACCTGCGGATGAGGGAAGTGGGCCCCAACGGCGGCAAGCCGTTCGGGATCGAGCCGAAATCCGCGACCGGGTCGGCGGAGCTGCTCCTGCGCCCTCAGAGCGCTAAAGCGGAATCCGCCAACGCGGCCCACGGGAACTGGGAGCACATCTCGATCGCCCTGGAGCGCCCGTAGGACCGCGGCCGGCGCGGCGGGACGTGACGAACGAGGAACGACGATGAACGGAATCGTTAACCGAAGAGGACACGGGGCAGTTCCCATCACCGGGGGACTGCTCTGGATCGCGCACTACCTCCTGCACCTGGGATACGGCCTCGCGACCGGCAGGCTGTTGTGGGAAGCCGGCGACACGCCGCTCGGCCGACTCGACGGGCTCATGTTCTTCGGGGCCTACCTGCTGGTCGGCCTCTCCCTGCTGGGGCTGCGGGCCCGGCTGGAGGGACGCGTGAAGGCGCTCGGCCTCGTGGCGGCCTGTGTCGCCATCTTTGCCGCCCTGGCCGGGGCGGCGGCGCTCGCCGCCACGCTGGTGCTGCGGGAACCCGAAACCGTGTACCGCGTCAGCGGGCCCGCCGGCGTGCTCAGCCTGTTCGCCGCAGCCATCCTGTTCGGCGTCGCGCTGCTGCTGGCCCGGACGCGGCCTCCGTCGGCGGCCGCCGCGGTGCTGCTCTTCGGCCTCCTGACCCTGCCCATGGCGCTCGCCCTGCCGTCGCTCGAACGCTTCGTGCCGCTGTACGCCGTCGAAGAGCTGCACTTCGTCTTCGCCGGCATGGTCTGGGTGGCGGTGGGCGCGGTCCTGCGCCGGGGCGGCGGAATGCACGACGACGCGTCGTCGCCCGCCGCCCGGCCCGCCGGGGAGCGGGCCCTCGCGTCCGGCTGCTAGGCGGCCACCCCTTGTGACCGCCTTCACAAATCATTTGACACCGCGTTTCCCCGCGTGCTAGACTTGCCCGTGCAAGAAAAAGTATTCGTTTTCGACCTGGACGGCGTGTTATTCCGCGGGGACGTCGCCATCGACGGTGCGGCGGAGACGCTGCGGGGGCTGCGCGAGCGGCCCGGCGTCCGCCTCTTCTTCCTCACCAACAACTCCACCCAGGCGCGCGCGGACTACGTGGAAAAGCTCACCCGGCTCGGCATGCCGTGCACCGAGGACGAGGTCGTCACGTCCGCGTCGGCCACGGCCCTGTACCTGAAGGGGCAGGGCGCGCTGGGGCGCACGGTGCTCGCGGTGGGCGGGCACGGCATCCGGGACGAGCTGTCCCGGGTGGGCATGGAGGTGCTGCCGCCCGACGCGCCGATCGACGTGCGCGCCGACTTCGTCGTCGTCGGCATGGACCGGCAGTTCAACTACCACACGCTCTGGCGCGCGCAGCAGGTGGTCCTGCGCGGCGCGACGTTCATCGCCACGAACCGTGACGGCGCGTACCCCGTCGAGGACGGGCAGGTGACGCCAGGCGGCGGCGCCATGGTCGCGGCCATCGAGGCGTGCACGGACACAGCCCCCCTGGTCATCGGCAAGCCCGAGACCCTCGGCCTCCAGACGATCCTGGACGTGGCGGGCGTGGCGCCGGAAGAGGCCGTGATGGTGGGGGACCGGCTGGACACCGACGTGCTCTGCGGGAACCGGCTCGGCGTGCCGACCGTGCTGGTCCTCACGGGCGTCACCCCGGAGGCGAAGGCCCGAGAGGCCGCGGACCCGATGCGTCCCGGGCGCATCGTGCGGAACCTGCGGGAGCTTTTGTAGGCACGACGGGCGCGGATCGGGCGAGATCAAGAAGGGGCGGGGGCATGGGGGAGAACACGACGGGCGCGGCCGCGGAGTTCGGCCGTTTTCTGGAAACGCACCGGGCGCGCGTCGAGCCGCTGGAGCGTGACATGAACGACGCGTGGTGGGAGGCCAACGTTTCGGGAACCCCGGAGGCCGAAGCGCGCTCCGGCGCGCTCCAGAAACAGCTGGTGAGGCTGTACGCCGACGCCGAGACGTACGCGTGGCTGCGGAGCGTGCCGGCGCGGGAACTGGACGGCGACCTCGCCCGCCAGCACGCCCTGCTGCTGAACGCCTACATCGCCAACCAGATGGACGACGCCACCATCGAGGAACTGGTGGACACGGAAAAGGAGGTCGAAAGCGCCTACAACAACTTCCGCGCCGAACTGCGCGGCGCGCGCGTGTCCGACAACCGGCTCCGCGAGATCCTGCGCGACTCGGACGACGTGGAGCTGCGGCGCGAGGCGTGGGAGGCGAGCAAGCGCATCGGCGAGCAGGTGGAGGGGCGCGTCCGGCGCCTGGTCGAGCTGCGGAACCGCGAAGCGCGCCGGCTGGGCTACGCCGACTACTACGCCATGTCCCTCTCGCTCCAGGAGCTGGACGCGGCAGTGCTGTTCGAACTGCTGGACGATTTGCGCCGGAAGACGGACGCGCTGTGGTCCGCGTATAAGGGCGCGCTCGACGGCGACCTGGCCCGGCGGTTCGGCACCACGCCGGACCGGCTGCGCCCGTGGCACTACCCGGACCCGTTTTTCCAGGAGGCGCCTTCCGGCGAGGTCGATCTGGACGCCTATTTCCGTGACAAGGATCTGGAAGCGCTCACCGCCGACTTCTTCGACGCCGTCGGGCTCGACATCCGGGACATTTTGCGGCGCTCCGACCTGTACGAAAAGGAAGGCAAGTGCCAGCACGCCTTCTGCATCCACGTCGGCCGTTTCGAGGACGTGCGCGTGCTGTGCAACTGCACGCCGTCCGAGCGCTGGATGGGCACGATGCTCCACGAGTTCGGCCACGCCGTATACGACAAGTACCTCGGCAGCGACCTGCCCTTCTTCCTGCGCGACACCGCCCACACGCTCACGACCGAGGCGATCGCGATGCTCATGGGCCGCTTCTCACGCAACGCCGCCTGGCTCCGGCGCTACGCGGGCGTTCCCGCCGGGGAGGCGGCGCGGGTGGCCGCGTCCGCCGGGGCCGAGTTGCGCGCCCAGCTCCTGATCCTGGCGCGCTGGTGCCTGGTGATGACCCACTTCGAGCGGGACCTGTACCGGGACCCCGGACAGGACCTGAATGGCCTCTGGTGGCGGACGGTCGAGACGTTCCAGGGCGTGACACCCCCCGAGGGCCGCGACAAGCCCGACTGGGCCTCCAAGATCCATATGGCCCTCGCCCCCGTCTACTACCACAACTACCTGCTGGGCGAGATGTTCGCGTCCCAGCTCCAGGACCACCTGCACGAACACATCTTGCCCCGCGGCGGGACGGATGCGGACCTGGTGCAGAGTCCCCTCGTCGGAGCGTACCTGCGGGAGAAGGTGTTCGCGCCGGGCGCGCGCCTGCCCTGGGACCGGCTGATCGAGCACGCCACGGACGAGCCGCTCAACCCGGACCACTTCGTCCGCCAACTGAGCCGGTAGGCGGATGGGCGAGGCGCGCCGCTGCCGTGCTACCGCTCCTGACGGGCGAGAGCACGAGACGGGGCCAGGTGCGCCCGCCCGGAACCCCGGCGACTTCGTCCTCGCGGTGCGCGGCACGCTCCCGATCCTCCTTTCGGCCCCGCACGGCGGTCGGCAGCGGCCCCCGGGCCTCGTCCGGCGGCAGCACGGGACCGTGGCGCGCGACATCGGAACGGCCGAGCTTGCCCGTGAAGTGGCGCGCGAGATCGAGCGGCAGGCCGGCCTCAGACCCTATCTGGTCGCCGCGCGGTTCCACCGCGCCTACGTGGAGGCGAACCGGGCCGAGGACGACGGCGCCTACGGTGACGCGGACGGCGCCGCGTACTGGCGCGCCTACCACGGCGCCCTGCACGGCTTCGTGGGCGAGATCCGGAACCGGTGGCACGGTTTTGGCCTGCTCATCGACCTCCACGGGCAGGGGGCGCACCCCGAGAGCATCGTGCGCGGCACGCGCAACGGCAGGACCGTGCAGGCCCTGCTCGCCCGCGCCGGGGACGCTGCCCAGAACGGCCCGAAAAGCCTCCGGGGACGCCTGGAAGCCGTGGGCTATGCGGTCCAGCCGGCCAGTGAAGACTCCGGACAGAGCGAACCTCACGCGTACGACGGCGGCTACATCGTGGCCACGTACGGGAGCCACCAGTCGGGAGGCATCGACGCCATCCAGATCGAGACCGGCGGCGCGATCCGCCGCGACAGGAACCGGCGGGGCGAGTACGCCCGCCATCTCGCGGGCGCCCTCGTCGCTTTTTACGAGAACTTCATCGCAGCCGGGCCGGAGCGTCCGGCGGGGGGTTGAGGCGTCACTCGATCCGGATGGTCCAGTCCGTGATGTCGAGGTCGGGGTCGTCCACCAGGGCGCTCAGCTTTTCGCGCACGTCGCCGGGCTGCTCGGGGACGGCCTGCGTGTTGTTGTTCAGCGCGCTGTCCTGGTCGAGCGGGATCGTCAGCCATGTGTTGATCGTGCCGGTCTCGGCCCCGCCCAGGGCGTCCCAGGACTTGGGCGCGTTCGTGTCGGCGCCCTGCGGCAGGTTGTTGGTGGCGAGGAAGTTGACCTGCACGTACCGGGCGGTCGTGTCGTCGGGTGCCGGGTCGTTGGGCGGGTCGAATTGACCGTCCGGGCCCGGGCGGCGGTAGCCCGGCAGGCGGGAAAGGTCCAGACGGAACTGGATGGTGTCGCTTTCCGCCGCGAGCTGCGTGTACTGCTCGGGGAGGCCGAGGGGCTCGAACCGTCCCGTGACCGGGTTGAACAGGGGGCTGTTCTCGTTGTTTGGGTCGGTCCGGGCCACGCGGTACACGCCATAGCCCTGTGGCTGCAACGCATCGACCCGCACGAAACCGACGAACCCCTGACGGTCCGCGGGCAGCGGGGCGGGCGCGGCGAATCCGTTGCCCCAGGGGATATCGACGACCGGCACCGGGCCGGCATCGCCGGGGTCGTCCGTGAAGTTGATGAGGACGAAGTAGTGGTACGGGACCTGGCCCCCGACGTTCTGCCGGATTCGCCCCGCCACGGTCATCGAGACGGTGATCTGCCTGCCCTGGACGTTGCCTTCCTGCCCTTCGGGCGTGCGGGCGCAGCCGACGGGGAGCAGGGCGAGAACAAGGACCCAGGGGAGACTGGCAAAAGGGCGGCGTGGTTGACCGTACATGTACTGATTATAACGGGGACGAGCCCGCCTGACAACGACAGGGACGCGGCGTACCGCGTCCCTGTCGGTTCCGTCCGGCCCCGGACTAGCGCCGCGGCCGGTTCGGCAGTGGCCGGGGGGGAGCCATGCGCACCCGCTGCCGGGTCATCCGTTTTATCTCACGCTCGGCTTCAATGAACGAAAGCGCTGCCATGGTGAGCACCAGCGCACAGCCGACCATCATCACGCTGAGCAGTGTCAGCAAAATCATCGTCACGTTTCGGGGCTCCTTCCTCAGGACCTACGTCGTCTTTTGCCCCGTCCTTCCTTTTTCTTAAACCCATTGTACTTGACGGTATAATCGCCGCCCGCGTTCCCGCGACGTCGGGCCGAAGGGAAAATGACCGGGGCCAGGGTCTCCGGGTCCCAAACGCGCGCGGCGTGCTCAAAACCGGGACGTGATCGCGTCCAGTTCCCACGCCACCGTGTACGGGTCCAGCCGTCTGCCCGCGTTGAGACCCCGCGACGCGGCTTCGGCGCTCTCGATTCGCTTGTAGCGGATCTCGTAGGCCATCGGACTTGAGAAGGCGAACGGCGTGAAGGTGCCCAGCCGCGCGCAGGCACGGCGGACGCCGTCGTAAACGTCGCGGACGGCGCGGCGGGGGTGCTTGCTGACGGCCGCGTTCCAGCCGCAGGCCGTCTTGGTGGTCACCGTCTCGATGCCGGGGAAGAAGCGGGCGGCTTCCGCGGCGCACTTGTCGTCGCCCGCGCAGAAGAGGGGCGGGACGCCGTGCAGCCCGGCCACGGCGGCGTCGATCGCCAACTCGCCGACCTCCTGCCCGTTGACCTTCATCCACTGGTAGGCGGCGGAGCTGAACGTGTGGGCGATGTTCGCGTCGGGGGTGTTGTCCATCGCGTGGTAGCCGACGAACAGAACGCCCGCGAAGGTCTCGTCCAGGCCCGGCCAGCGGTGGGGGAAGCCGACGCCCAGCGCGATGTCGCAGCGCTCGTCGAGCAGGTCGTAGTCTAGGTTCAGGCTGCCGCCGTGGTTGTCCCACACGATGACCTGCGTCGCCCCCGCGTCCCACAGCCCGCGCCGCGGCGTCGGCCTCGCGCGTCGCCTGGAGCCGCGCGAAGGCGAGGTTGCGCGAGTCGTTGAGGCTCCCGCCGGGGCTGCCGACCACGCACGCCGGCCCCTCGCAGTCCACGCCGATGGCGAACTTCATGGCGGCTCAGTTACTCTCGATCGCGTGCCCGGACCCCGAATACAGGTCGAGCGGGCCTTCGAGCTCGATCTTGAACACGGTCGCGTTGGGGTCCAGCTCGGCTTCGGGGACGTCCGCCCATAGCACGCCGGGGATGTTCATCCAGGGCGCACCGCCGATCTTTCGGTGTGCGAGTTCCCGGCCCGAACCCACGACGGACACTCGGCGAACGTTGTTGCGGATGCCCTTGACCGCGAACTGGTCCCACGGCCGGTCGAAACACATCACGTACAGAGTTTCGCGGTCCTTCGTGAGCGTGCTCGCGCCGTAGAAGTGGCCGTGCGGCAGGCCCGCTTCCGTCGGGTAGACGGCCTCGGCGTGCTTGCGGATCCAGGCGCCGAGCCCTTCGAGCCGCTCCGCCTGCTCCGGCAGGATCGTGCCGTCGGCTTTGGGGCCGATGTCGAGGAGCAGGTTGCCGCCCATCCCGATGCACTCGGCGAACAGGCGCACGATCTGGCGGACCGACTTGTGGTTGTGGTCCTGGACCTGGTACCCCCACGAATCGTTCACGGTCACGCAGAACTCCCACGGGCCCTCGGGGCGCCGGATCGGGATGCCCTGCTCTGGGGTCTGGTAGTCGCCGTGCCCGCCCATGCGCGAGTTCAGGATCACGTCGGGCTGCCACCCCAGGAGCAGCTCGCGCAGCTCGCCGAAGCGCCACCAGTCGCGGCCGGGCGTCCAGTCGCCGTCGAACCACAGCAGGTCGATCCGCCCGTACCGCGTGCACAACTCTTCGAGCTGGCCGCGCTGGAACCGGAGGAAACGCTGCCACTGCGGGCTCTCGGGTCCGTCGGGCCAGGCCGCATAGGCGTTCTGCATCGTCGATCTGGTGCAGCCGGGAGCGACCGGCGCGTAATCGGGGTGCGACCAGTCCAGGTGCGAAAAGTACAGACCCACTTTCAGCCCCTTGTCGCGCAGTGCCTCGCAGTAGGGTGCGATCAGGTCGCGCGCCGCCGGGGTCTGCCTGACGACGCTCAGGTCGCTGAGGCGCGTGTCGAAAAGGGCGACGCCGTCGTGGTGCTTGCTGGTCAGGACGGCGTACTGCGCCCCGGCGCGCCGGAACAGGTCCGCCCACGCGTCGGGGTCGTACTTCTCGGCGGTGAAGCCTTTGCACTGGGCCAGGTAGTCCTCGTACGAGATCTGCTCGTTGAAGAACGACCAGGATTCGGGGATGCCGTTCACGGCGTAGATCCCCCAGTGGATGAAGATCCCGAGCTTGGCCTCGGGGAACCAGGATGACTGAATACGGCTGCCAGTGGGTGTTGCTTCAGACACAGGCTTGCGTGCACCTTTCCCGGCGGATGGCCGCTGCGGTAGTGTGAATCCTATTCGTAGTCCGGGGGCGCACTTCCTTCAGGACCGGCCCCAGGTTCGTATCGCCGCGATGCGTCGTTTTCATTTAATTTTCAGGTTCGCTCCGTATACTGTCATTGTGCGGCGTCGATACCCGACCGTTCCCGGATGGGCTGCGTACCTTCGCCCGGAAAGGCTGTCACCGTGGAATACCAGGAAATCGCATCGGATGCCGGCTCGCCGCCGTTGGGCCGGCGGCGCTTTCTCACCCGACTCGCCTCGGGCGTTTTCGTCGCGGTGGGCGGTGCGGCGGCGTTCGCCGAAGAACTCGAACGTACCCGTACGCCGCGGCAGACCGAGGGGCCGTTCTACCCGGACCGGCTGCCGCTCGACCGGGACAACGACCTCATCATCGTCAGCAACTCCCTCACGCCCGCCGTGGGCGTGGTGACGAACCTGACGGGGCGGATCCTCGACGCCCGGGGGAACCCGGTCAAGGGCGCGGTCATCGAGATCTGGCAGGTGGACGGCAACGGCGCCTATCTCCACAGCGGCGACCGCGCCGGCGGAAACCGGGACAAGAACTTCCAGGGTTTCGGGCGGTTCGAGACCGGCTCCGCGGGCGCGTACCGCTTCCGCACGATCAAGCCGGTCCCGTATCCCGGCCGCACGCCCCACATCCACGTCAAAGTCAAGAAGGGCGACCGGGAACTGCTGACGACGCAGGTCTACGTCAAGGGGCACCCGCAGAACGACCGCGACGGCGTCCTCCGGGGCATCCGGGACGCGCGAGCGCGCGCCTCCGTGATGGCGGATTTCGTACCGGTCAAAGACTCCCGCGCCGGCGAGCTCGCCGCGCGCTTCGATATCGTTCTGGGATGGACGCCCGGGGAAGACGGGAGCGGCGCCGTCTGAAGCCGAGGGCGCCCTGTGAGGGTCGGGCTTCGCGCCCAACAGGAAGAAAATGATGCCACGCTATTGCTCGACCAGGATTTTCGTCTCGCTGACGCTGCTGTCGCTCGGCGCGTTCTGCGGCTCCGCCGCACTGAGCCAGCCTCCGCCGCCCCGCGGCGGGCCCGGCGTCGGCGGCCCGCCGGGAGGAGGCATGGGGCGCGGCCCGATGCGCGGCCCGCGCCGAGCGACCGCCGCGCGGGTTCCCATCACCGCGCTCCAGGCGGGATTGAAATTGACTCCGGGTCAGGTGACGCGGATCCGCAAGATCCAGGACGGTCTGCGGCAGCGGCGCGAGGCCCTGATGCCCCGGCGTGTGACGGGCGGCAGCGGCGGTCCCCCCGACCCGGCCGCGATCCGCGCCCGCTTCGAGAAATGGCGTGCTTCGGAGCAGAAAGCGGAGAGCGACATCGCGGCGGTGCTGACGCCCACGCAGAAGCAGGCGCTGCCGGGACTGCTCAAGCGGCTGAATTCCTTGCGGGCGGCGGGGATCCCCCCGGAACTGTTCGGCACGCTGGGTCTGACCCGCAGCCAGGAGCAGCGGATCGGGGCCATCGTGGAGAAGGCCCGCGGGGCGGCGGCGGCCCGGCGACCCGGAGAGGATCCCCGCGCGGCGTGGGAGGCGATGGGAAGGTCTCGCCAAGCGATGCGTGAGCAGGCACTGGCAGTGCTCACCCCGAGCCAGCGCAAAGCGGTTCAGGCGTACCGTGCCGCCCATCCCCGTCCCGAGTTCGGGCGTCGTCGGCGCGGCCGACCGGGCTCCGCTCCCGCCACCCAGCGAGCATAAAAGACGGCAGGGCCGGTTCTTCGCTCCGGGCTGTGGCGCGCGGAAGGTTCGGTCGTCCTTCCGAGAAACGACATACGACATTTTCCGACAGGCTCGCATTTGACCCCTTCTTTTAGATATTTTTCAGAACTCATCGCTATAATAGATGTTAGTAAGATAGAGGAAAGATAAATATCCCATCGAAAACGGTGGGTCAATCGTGAGGAATAAGATGAATAAAGCAACCCGCCTGGTTTTTGAAGGCTCCATGCTCTCTATAGGACTATCGCTTGCGGCGTCTTCGCCCGCGCATGCCTATCTCGACCCGGGCACCGGGAGTTATGCCCTCCAGATCGCCGTGGCCGGCGCCTTCGGAGCGATGTACACCGTGAAGGTGTTCTGGAGCAAGATCAAAGAAACCGCGGCTTCCAGCTTCCGCGCGCGCGCGGCCCGCGTCGAGAACACGGGCCAGTAAGCAGGCGTGCCCGATAACGCGGACCCGTCGTCGTTCCGGGACCCCGACGGCGTCGTCTTCTTTCGGGGCGGCGCCCCACACCGCCAGATCAATCGTGGCGGCCGTGACGCCTATGAACAGTTCATGGGGTCCGGGCTCTATGAATCCTTGACGGGGGCCGGCCTGCTCATCCCTCATGAGCAGGCCGGCTTCGAGTCCCGGTACAACGACGACGCGTATGCCGTCATCCGCCCGGAGCCGGTCCCCTTCATCTCCTACCCCTACGAGTGGTGTTTCAGCCAGCTCAAAGACGCGGCGCTTCTGACACTCCGCGTCCAGCGCGAGGCGCTGCGGTGCGGCATGTCCCTCAAAGACGCCAGCGCGTACAACGTCCAGTTCCGGAACGGCTGCCGACCCGTGTTCATCGACACGCTGTCCTTCGAGCGCTATGCCGAAGGAGCGCCGTGGGCCGCGTACCGCCAGTTCTGCCAGCACTTTCTCGCGCCGCTCGCGCTGATGGCGCACGTGGACGTGCGTCTCGGCCAGATGCTCCGCGACAACATCGACGGCATCCCGCTGGATCTGGCCGCCCGCCTCTTGCCGATGAAGGACCGGCTCGATACGGCGCTCCTGCCCCACATCTTCCTCCACAGTTCGGCCCAGCGGAGGTTCGCGGACACGCCCGCCGCCGCCGTCGCCGCTGTGTCCGCCTCCTCAGGGCGTATGAGCCGGAACGCGCTTCTGGGACTCGTGGACAGTTTGGAGGGGGGCGTCACGCGGCTGGCGTGGAAGCCGCGGGGTACCGAATGGGCAGATTACTACGAGAACACCAACTACGACGCGGAAGCGTTCGAGACCAAAAAGGAGACGGTGGCCCGCTTCCTGTCGGAAGCGTCGCCGCGCCGCGTGATCGACCTGGGGGCGAACACGGGCGTCTTCAGCCGCATCGCCAGCGGGCGGGGCATCCCGACGCTCGCCTTCGACATCGACCCCGCGGCCGTCGAGAAGAACTACCGCACCTGCAAAGCCTCCGGGGAACACGACCTCCTTCCGCTGGTACAGGACCTGACGCAGCCAAGCCCGGGACTGGGCTGGGCCCACGAGGAGCGTCGATCGTTCCTGGCGCGCTGCGGTGACGGATCGGCGGAAGAGACCACCGTCCTCGCGCTGGCGCTCGTGCACCATCTGGCGATCTCGAACAACGTGCCGCTGGAACGGGTCGCGGGGCTGCTCGGGCAGGTGGGTCGGTCGCTGATCATCGAGTTCGTGCCGAAGGAGGATTCGCAGGTGCAGCGGCTCCTCGCGCATCGCAAGGACGTGTTCCCGTCGTATTCGGCCGAAGGTTTCGAGGCCGCTTTCCAGACCGATTTCACCGTGCTGCGCCGCGAGGCGATCGCGGGGACGCAACGTACCCTGTATCTGATGCGACGGAAGGAAGCCCGCTGATGGCGGCGATGAACGAACGAGACGAAACCGGTAGCGCTCCCGCCGTTGCCGGAGGGGACGACGCGAATCGTCCGAAGGCTAACGGGTGGGTCTGGCTGGCGCCGCTCTGCTTCGCGCTGTCGCCGCTGATCTCGTTGTACGCCGCCAACATCGGGGAAGTGACCCCGCGCGATCTGTTGCGCCCGGCGGCGGCGCTGCTCGGAGGGACACTGGTTCTGGGGCTGATTCTGTCGGCGCTTCTGCGGAACGGTCCCAAAGCGGCGGTGACGCTTTCTTCGGGACTTTTCCTGTTTTTTTCCTACGGTCTGTTCCTCTCCATGGAACGGGACGTCCTCGACCTGTTCAGCTTTTTCTCGCCGGACGTGCGCTCGAAAAACGTGAACCTGTTCATCCTGCCGATCTGGGCCGCGCTGTTCCTGACGCTCATGGTTCTGTGCATCCGGACCCGCCGCGACTTCAAGCCGGCAGCTTCTATCCTCGTCGTCGTCGGCTGCGCCCTGGTCTCCGTGCCGGCGGCGACTATCGTGCGGCACGGCGCGAATCTGCGGGGTGGTGCCGCCGGCGGGGGGATCGGTGGGCGCGCCGAAACTCCCGGTACTGCCGATAATAAAGCCGTGGACCCGGTCGCCCCCGGCGGCGCGACAGGCGGCGGCCCGGACATCTATTACATCGTGCTGGACGCCTACGGACGCCAGGACACCCTCAGGGAGTTCTACGGGTACGACAACGAGCCATTTCTGCGGGAGCTGGAGAAGCGCGGTTTCTACATCGCGCGCCGGGGACGTGCCAACTACTGCCAGACGGCCCTGTGTCTGGCTTCCTCGTTGAACATGGGATATCTGGACGAGGTCGCGCGCAGAGCCGGGAAAACGTACCGGGATCTGTCCGAAGCGACCGCGCGGATCGACAACAACGCGGTCGCGGCGTTTCTCAGGGCGCGGGGCTATAAGTTCGTTTACATCACCACCGGCACGCCGCTGACCCATGCGGGAAGCGCCGACCTCATCCTGGGTGAAAGAGCCCGTAAACCGGGCTTGAACGTCTTCGAGAGGCTCCTCTCCGACACCACGCCTCTGGCGGCCGTCCCGCGCGCGGAAGTCTCGCTGTACGACGAGCATCGCGCGTATATCCAGGGCGCCTTCGAGCATCTTTCCGGGGTGCCCCGCCTGCCCTACCCGAAGTTCGTCTTCGCGCACATCCTCGCGCCGCACGCGCCGTTCGTTTTGGGAGCGCGCGGCGAGCCGCTGACGCCCGACCGCCCCTTCAGCCTGGCGGACGCCTCCGATTTCATGCGGCGCTCGACGCGCGACGAATACCGGCGTGGCTACATCGATCAACTGCGGTACGTCAACACGCGCGTGCTCCGCGCCATCGACGACATCTATGCCCGCTCCGCGCGGCGCCCGATTATCATCGTCCAGGGTGACCACGGCTCGCGCATGCTGTTGGACTGGCAGGACGTCCGGAAAACGAACCTGCGCGAAGCGTTCGCGAACCTGAATGCGTATTCCCTCCCGGACCACGACGCCGCGCGCTTTCTCTATCAGGACATCAGCCCCGTCAACTCTTTCCGCCTCCTGCTGAACCGGTATTTCGGGGCCGACTACAAGGCCCTGCCGGATCGCAGCTATTACTCCACCCTGTACCGACCCTACGACTTCATCGACGTGACCGGCGAGGCGTCGGCGCGCCGATAAAGATTCGCCGTGGTCGGTCGGTAGGATCTTTCGATTCGGCACGGTTGTGCTGTACAATGCACGCACGATGACGTGCCCGGGCTCCTCTCCGTCTTCACCGCCGGCTCGGCAACGCCGCGCCGGAGTCCGCTCGATCCGTGCCATCCTGGCGGCCGTGATCGCTGCCGTGGGGCTGCCGCCGCCGCCCGCCGCGTCGCAGAACCTGCCTGCCCCGCAGCAGCCCCCCCTGCGCTGGTGGAAGGGCAACCTGCACGCCCACACCTACTGGGATGACGGCCACGAATACCCCTGCATGGTCGTCGACTGGTACAAGCGCCGCGGCTACCACTTCCTCGCCCTTTCCCCCCACGACCGTCTGATGCACGGCAAGCGGCTGGTCAGCGTCGATACCAAACCCGGCGCCTCGACGCGGCTTGCGGGCTACCGGAGCCGGTTCGGGGAGCGGCGCGCCCGGTGCGAACTGTCTCGCGGCCGGAAGCAGGTGCCCCTGAAGACCATCGCCGAGCTGCGCGCCGACTTCGAAGCGCCGCAGCGCTTCCTCCTCCTGCAGGCCGAAGAGATAACCGGCCGCTGCGGCCGCACTCCGGTCCACCTGAACGCGATCAACCTGTCCCAGGTGATCCGTCCCCGGGGCGGCGACTGCGTGGGAGACGTTCTCCAGAACAACGTCGACGCGGTGCGCGCACAGGGACAACGGCTTCGGCAGCCGATGCTGGTCCAGATCAACCACCCCAACTACCGGTGGGCGATCACCGCCAAGGACATTGCCGCGGTCCGCGGGGCCCGATTCTTCGAGGTCTACAACGGCCACCCGCGCACCGGGAACCGCGGCGACGCGCGCCATGTCGGCACCGACCGGATGTGGGACGAGATCCTGTCGCTGCGGCTGTCGGGTCCCGACCCGGAGCCGATGTACGGCGTCGCCGCGGATGACGCGCACTATTATCACGGGCCGGGGGCGAACCCGGGGAGGGGCTGGATCGTTGTCCGCGCCCGCCGCCTGAGCGCGCCGGACCTGATCGCGGCCATGGAAGCGGGGGATTTCTATGCGTCCACGGGCGTACGCCTCGCCGACCTCCGTTCGGGCGGCGGACGGCTATCGCTGACGATCGTGCCGGAGCCGGGCGTCACCTATACCACGCGCTTCGTCGGCACGCGGCGCGGCCGCGAAGGTGTCGGCGTGACCCTCGCCGAGGTGGCGGGGACCTCGGCGAGTTACTCCCTGCGCGGCGACGAACTCTATGTCCGCGCCCTGGTCCTCTCCTCGAAACCGCACCCGAACCCCTGCGCCCCCGGCGATCTTGAAGTGGCCTGGACCCAGCCTCTGCTGGCCCGAGCGGGAGTGACCCCGCTCGGCAGGCGTCCGGCGCACGATACGGCACCCGGGAGGCGTCTGGTCCGAAAATAGAAGGACACCGGTCCGCCCTCTGCGCACGCCGTCACCCTGTGCCCCAGCGGAGAAACGGGGCGGGCGTACGGTGCTCCAGGAAATAGGCCAGCGCGTCCACCGCCTGGCCCACGGGAACCGTTATCTCTGCCGGGAGTTCGCGGGGCTCGCCGGTGCCCAGCTCGAACCAGACGAGAATCGAATCGTTCCGGGTCTCGTCGTCGTCATCATCCCCGTCGCCATACTCGTATTCCTGGCCGTCCTCGTACTCCACCCGATACTCGCCGGCCACGGCCTGCACCCAGGGGGCATATTCGGAGAAGTCCGGCGCACACGCCGGTGGCCCGCCGGCGAGCCAAACGGCGGCCCGCCCGTGGCGGTTGTTGACGAGCATCATGGCCTCGTGCGGTGTCTCGCGGTCCAGCCAGACTTCGCAGAAGTCGCCCTCGGCGAGCCTCGCCTCCAGACGCCGCCTGAGCTCGTCGGGCGTGGAGACACGATACTGCTCGGCAAACCGTTCGCCATCGAAGTTGAAGCCCAGCACGTGGCTGTCGTCGTTTTGCATGACACCTCCTCGCGAACCAGACGATCGGCTCGACCGGCCGCCGCACGGCCTACATCCCGCGGAAAGGGCCCATCCGAGCGTGTGCCGTCGGTTGTCGCGGAGCCGGTTCATCGCGCGGAGGCATTCCGGGAATCGCGCAGCAGGAGCAGGGCCCAGTCACCCTCGCCCGGCGCGGCGGGCGCCGCCCAATCCGGACCGGTGACCTCGGGCAGATCGGAGAACGCGCCGGTGCGGCAGTCGTACCAACGGACGTGGTACATCCCGGGCTCCAGTTCCAGCGCGACGTTCCCGCCCTCGGGCAGATACACGGCGTACTGTCGGCCCGGTTCGGCAAGGCACAGGCCGACGCCGGTCACGAGATCGTTGCGCGGCTCGGTCTTCCACCAGTCGAAACTTCGGAAGAAGTCGGCGATGCGGGCATAGCCTTCGAGCATGACCATGGAGTCGTCGCCGCGGCCGTTGACCCAGCCGCCGCCGGTGTCGGGTCCCCAGCCCGTGCCGGTGTCGGCGCGCTCGCCGGTCGTCTGGTAGCCGCCCGCCATATACATCTGCCAGGCGAGCCGGCGGCGGTTGTCGGCGCTGCGGGCGGGCGCGACCTTGCCGCCGCCCCAGCCGGCGGGGTAGTGGTCCTCGTACCCGTACTCCTCGTTGACCTGGGGCATCGGGCGGCCGGTCGCCGCCTGCGCCTGCCGCTGGCGGAGCATGAAGGCGTGACCGCCGCCCTCGTCCCACTCCTGGTACATCGCGAAATCGGCCCAGGACGAGGTGCGGAACCGGAAGTTGCCGAAGCCGTGGACGGACATCAGGTGTTTGTAGGGGTCTCGGTCCTTCAGGAAGGTGCCCATCCGCTCGGCCCAGGCGTCGTCGCGGAACAGGTGGTACTCGTTGGTCACGTCCCAGACGACGTTGGAGAAGGCCGCAAGGCGCGCGGCGGCGTAGCGGTAGTAGCGCTGCTCGTCCGGGCCGCCCGCGCCCGTTTTGCCGAACGGGTCCACGCCGGGCCGCGCACCGTCGACGTAGAAGATGACCGAGATGATGATGTCCCGTTCGCGGGCGTAGCGCAGCAACCGTTCGTATTTCTGCCAGTGGGCGACGTGGAAGCGGGCCACCTCGAACCCCGGGTCTTCCACGCTGTCGGGCCGGGCGGCGACCCAGGGGTGGAACAGGAACGTGAAGTCCTCGGTCGGGTAGACGTGCTCGTCCCAGGCGCGGCCGTCTTTCACGCGCGGGCCGTTCAGGGAAACGCGGAGCCGGTTCACCCCGAGCCCGTGCAGCCGGTCGATGCTGCGACGGATGGTCTCCTCGTCCCAGCCCACAAGCGCGTAGGTCGTAGTCCCGTTCCAGAAGTAGTGCTCCCCGGTGCCTTCCCAGACGAAGTGCCAGGGGTGCGCCGGATCCACCCGGAGGAGGCCCCGCCGCCGGGCGTCGCGCGCCTCGAAAGTGCCGGTGTGCGTGTGCACGATGCCGCCCTGCCGCCAGGTGACGGCGTAGGTGTGGCCGCCCGGGGCCGTCGGCAGGAACCGGATGCGGTACACGCTGCCGTCCTGGCTGTCGCAGAAGCCGGTCACGGAGACGGTCGGTGCGTCGCCGCCGTCGCCCCGGAACGCGCCGCTCACCTCGGCGTCCGTGAAGGGGTTCGCCGCGGAGGGCGTTTCCACAGCCACGGTGACCTCGACGAAGTCGAAGGCGTCGACCGTTGTCGCGGATTGGGTGAACGAGACGCCCGCTGTGGGGGATGCCGGTTCGGCCATGCCGGTCGCTTTCATCTCCGGGTCCGCCGGGCGGCGGCGCCCGGCGTTTTGCCGCGCGGGGCGGTGACGGCCGCCCGGAGCGCGCGCAGCCGCAGCGTCTCCGGCGACTGTCCCGCGGCGTAGCCCTTCCGCAGGGCGGAAAGCTCGGCGCTCAGGCCGCGCTGCCTGAGCAGGGTGAGCAGGCGGTAGTCCTCCCAGCCCTCGCGCACGCTCTCGGACTGCCGGGTCGGGACCGGGCCGCGCGGCCCCGGGTAGACCA